>CAJCJB010000378.1 GCA_903970545.1 Candidatus Saccharimonadota bacterium
CAGTACCGGCAGTAGGTGCAGCAGCAGTAGCGGCAGCAGCAACCGGAGTTTCTTCAACTACGGTACGAGCCATATTTACGCTAACCACACTAACGTTTTTAGCTTGTAAAAACTCCACACCTTCCATTTTAAGGTCGGCAATAGAAACGCCTTTTCCTATTTGAATCTTTTCAATATTAATATCAATTTGATCAGGTAGTTTATCAGCTAAACCTCTTACTTTAACCATACGTTGTTTAAAGTTCAGTTTTCCACCTGCTTTAACACCTTCTGATTGTCCGTGCAATTTAACAGGTACGTTCATAGTAACCGGTTTCCCTTCTATAATCTCTAAAAAATCAACGTGAATTAATTTATCACTTGTTTTATGATATTGTGCTTCCTGTAAAATGGCTTTTGTTTTTTTACCATTCATATCAATTTCTACAAAGCAAACTTCAGGTGTGTAGATGATGTGTTTAAAATCACGCTCATCAGCACTAAAGTGTGTTTGTTCTTTTCCTCCGTAAAGCACACAAGGCACTTTTCCGGTGTTGCGTAAATGCTTTGCATCTACCTTCCCTACGTTCGCACGGGGCGAACCGCTCAATGTTACTGTTTTCATTTTGTTTTATTTATGGTTTTTAATTGTAAAATGCAGTCGCTTTCGCTCGTGTCATTTTTTGTTTTTTTGTGAGTGTTTCAAAAGTCCCGTTTACCTTTTACACACCTGATTTTTATATTTATACGGGTTTATTTATACTATAAAATGAGAACTGATAGATTCAAAATGTTCGATGTTATAAATTACCTTGGCAAACAAATCAGCTACCGAAATTACTTTTATTTTACTTCCTGTTTCACTATGAGGTATCGTATCTGTTATAATTAGTTCGGTAAGCTTTGATTTTTCAATATTTTCATAAGCCTTACCCGATAAAATACCATGTGTACAAACCGCACGCACACTTAATGCGCCACGTTCCATCATCATATCAGCAGCTTTGCAAAGCGTGCCTCCGGTATCAATCAAATCATCTACTAAAACAATATTACGTCCTTCTATCTCGCCAATAGCCGTAATATGGTCTACTACATTTGCCTGTGTACGTTGCTTGTAGCAAATAACCATATCGCATTTAAGGTGTTTTGCGTAAGAGTTAGCGCGTTTACTGCCTCCCATATCAGGGGCGGCAACGGTTAGCTTAGGTAAATTTAAAGCCTGTATATGCGGCATAAAAAGGGTAGAAGCATACAGGTGGTCAACCGGAACGTCGAAGAAACCTTGTATTTGGTCGGCATGCAAATCCATCGTCATCACGCGGGTGGCACCTGCCACAGCCAGCATATCGGCTACTAATTTAGCACCTATGGCAACACGGGGCTGGTCTTTCCTATCCTGACGGGCATAACCAAAATAAGGCAATACCGCCACAATTTCTTCTGCCGAGGCGCGTTTTGCCGCATCAATCAATAGCAACAACTCCATCAGATTTTCTGCAGGTGGCATGGGAGATTGTATCAAAAATACTTTCTGTCCGCGCACACTCTCTTCAAACGAAATCTGTATCTCGCCATCGCTGAAACGGATAAGCTTTACTTTGCCCAAAGCAGAACCATAAGAGGCGGCAATTTTCTCTGCTACTACTTTAGACGCACTTCCTGCAAAAAAACGTACTCTCGATTCCATAATTTAAGGGCGGCAAATGTAGCAATTTCAGCTGATATTTACCATATTATTATTTACCCACTAACTCCGCAAACATAGCCCCTAAAATAGATAGTACCAACTCCCTTCAATTATGGGCAAACTAATTTGTAAAGTGGGCATATTTTAGGGAAAAAAGCAGGGGCTTTTAACGTATTAATGATACCTGCCAAACAACGCAGTACTTTGCTGCATCACTTCTCCGTTTAGTAAATCTATGTTTAAGCCGGTGGCTATGTTTTTAGATGCAAAGTAGTTTACCATTACTTCGGTAGCAATATTACCTGTAAGGCTGTCTGCTGCCATAGGGCAACCGCCAAAGCCAAGTACCGCACTATCAAACCTACGGCAACCACTTACATAAGCAGCTTCTATTTTCTCAATTATCTTTTCGGGGGTTGAGTGGAGGTGTGCGCCAAATTCAACATCGGTAAACTCAGGTATTAAATGCGTAAAGAGGTATTTAATAGTTTCGGGTGTGGAGCTACCCACCGTATCACTGGGCGCTATAATACGAATACCCATACTGTGCAGTTTCTTAGCCCAGTTAATGCAGATGTCGCTGTTCCAAACATCGCCATAAGGGTTGCCAAACGCCATAGAAAGATACACCACCAGTTGCTTGTTATGCCTGGCACACAGGTTCTGAATTTCTTCTACCGTTTTTAAAGACTGCTCTATACTTGAATTGGTATTGCGTTGCTGAAAGGTTTCTGAAATAGAGAAAGGAAAACCCAAATAACTTATCTCACCAAAAGTGCAGGCATCTTGCCCGCCACGGGTGTTAGCAATAATTGCCAACAGTTTTGTTTTGGTAGTTGATAAATCCAACCCTTCTAATACCTTGGCGGTATCCTGCAATTGGGGTATGGCTTTAGGCGAAACAAAGCTCCCAAAATCAAGCGTATCAAAGCCTACTTTAAGAAGGGTATTGATATAAGCTGTTTTTGTTTCGGTAGGAATAAATTCTTTAATGCCCTGCATGGCATCACGCGGACATTCTATTAGTTGTAGTTTATCTGTTTGCATGGTGTATCAAATTCCTTAATGCTATTATAATGACGCTATCAGTTTATCATATTCTGCATGAGAACCTATCCAAAACCATATTATGGTATTGCCCTGCTTTACGCCAAGTGCCCTGTAAGCTAAATTTATTCTTACAGAATATACGGCTTGTGTTTTATGTATTTGCTTAAACTGTAAACTTGCGTGGTTGGGATTCTCTTTCCATGTTTTATAAGCCCTCCGTGCAGATTCTTTTATTTGTTGAGGTAACCCTGTATAAGCTTTTCTGAAACGCTGGGTGGTAACAGAAATCATTTAAGATTTAAAGGCAATGTTTTACCTTTTTTATATTCCACTAAGGCTTCTGCCGCCAAAAACTGCAATTCATCCTTAGAGTTATCAAATGATTTTTTCCAGGCAAACTCTTCGTTTAATAGCAAGGCAATAGCATTTTGCTCTGCAACAGGCATTTTATCTAACTTAGTTATTACTTTTTTTAAGGCGGTAGTCATATAACAAAGGTAGTAAATTAATTTTAATG
>CAJCJB010000379.1 GCA_903970545.1 Candidatus Saccharimonadota bacterium
AGTTTAATGGCTAAGAACGAAACCTACACCGTAAACCCCACCGCCAGCAATTTATATATTGAAATAGCTAATGGCGAGATGCCCAAAGGTGCCTCCCCTTTAAGCAGCTACAACCAACAATTGGTGCTTAAATGGATACAACAGGGTGCGCTTAATAATTAACCCGCCAGAGATTAATGTAGATTGGGACAAATACTTCGCTTAAATTAACTAAATCCTAGGCTGTTAGGAGCTATCCCGGGTCTCTTAGGGGCTCTCCCGAAGCTGTTAGGGATGCTCCCGTGTTTGTTAGGGACGCTCCCATGTCTGTTAGGGGTTATCCCGTGTAAGTTGGGGACGCTCCCGAATGACTTAGGGATATTCCCATGTTTGTTAGGGGTTATCCCGTGTAAGTTAGGGATGCTCCCGAACAAGTTAGGAGCTCTCCCGAGTGAGTTAGGGATGTTCCCGCGTGACTTAGGGATAATCCCGAATGACTTAGGGATGCTCCCGAATGAGTTAGGGACGTTCCCTAATGACTTGGGGATGATGCCTAATGACTTAGGGAAGCTACAAAATGACTTGGGGATAGCCTTTTAGTACCTTAAACACCCTCGCCTACTATTGGGATTATATAAACTTGAAAGAGGGTGGGTTTTAGGGAGGTTTAATTTTGTAAGTTTGTATTAAAGGGATAAAAATGAAAGATAGCGAAGAGTTAGTTTTATTAAGATTTAGATATGGTAGAGCTGCGGAGATATTTTTAGCTTATAAAACATTTTTATTCCGTGAGATTATGACTGGAGAGAAAAATTATTGTCAAACAGAGCAGCATGTTAAATCAGTTACACATATACTTCTTATCACTTTCTACTCTTTTGTTTATAGCCTATTTGATAAAAGTGGTGTTGATTTCATTAGTACAACAGAGCCATATTCCAATTATCTTTCTGATACTGGAAAGAAAATTCGAGATGAATTAATAGAAATATGGGAAGAAAACAAAACCTCAATGGCAATACTTAGAAATAATGTAGGGTTTCATGGAGGCAAAAAATTCAAAAATTTTGAAGCAGGTTATTCTGCTTTATCAAGTATTCATCCCCAGACATCAGAACTCATAATGATTCAACTAGCTATATTTTTTTTTGAGTTGGATGAATTAATTCCTAATGAGAATAAAATGGTAAAAACCAGTAATGTTCCTGAACCAGAAAAGAAGGAGTTTCTTTTAAAGAGAGCCGAAAACTTTAAAAAATACATTAAAGAAAATCCTTTTAAAGAAAACTTTTTGAATTTGTCAAATGAAGAGATGCAAGCTTTATATACTGATTTTGCATAATTAATTTAATCTCCCTCAATCTTTAATAATGTTTAAAAATAAAACCTATTTATTTATTCTGTTGGCAATAGCGGTTATTGCAGGGCTTTAATTTGTTGTATATTTGTAATATAAAAAAGCAGCCATGTTAATAGAGCGAACCGCCAAAGAAGTAATTATAAGATTGCCCATAACGGTTGATACCGAAGACCTTCAGGATTTTTTAGACTATGCCCGCTATAAAGAGCTTACATCGGGCTTTAAAGTTTCTCAGAAAGAAGTTAACAGCCTTACAGAAAAAATTAATAAAGACTGGTGGAAGAAAAACCGTAGCCGATTTATTAAGAAGTGAAGGTTGTAGTTGATTCTAATATTGTTTTTAGCGGCATCCTAAATTCTACAAGCCGCATAGGCAGAATACTTATAAACTCAAAAGAACATTTCCAGTTTTATAGTTGCAGCTTTCTTCGGGTAGAAATCTTAAAACACAGGTCGAAACTTTTAAAACTAACCAAGCTCACCACTAATGAATTGGATGAGTTAGAGTTATTGGTTACTCATCATATTACATTTATAAATGAAGAACTGTTACCCGAAAAAGTAATGCTTGCAGCAGAAAATCTTTTAGCAGATATAGACCCAAACGATACTCCTTTTGTTGCTTTAACCAAACATTTAAAAGCAAAGCTGTGGACGGGAGACAAAGAATTAATTAAAGGACTAAAACAAAAGAATTTTAAAGATACAATTACCACAGCAGACCTTTCTGACTTGCTAAATAAGCTCGAAAGAAAGTAGGTACGTTAGCCCAACCAACACTATTATGTTTAAAAACAAAACCTATTTATTTATTCTGTTGGCAATAGCGGTTATTGCAGGGCTTTATTATATGAGTACCAAGCACGCTCAACCTATAAGAACCTTACCTTACTTTGAGCCTAAAAATTATACAAACACTAAAAGTGCGGCCCATCATGCTGTTCAGGATTTTAGTTTTATAAATCAGTTTAATGAAAAGGTTACCGAGCAAACCGTAAAACAAAAAGTATATGTAACCGATTTCTTTTTTACTACCTGCCAGTCTATTTGTCCGATAATGAGCCATCAGTTAGAAAGAGTGTATAAGGAGTTTAAAAGCAGAAACGATTTTTTAATTTTATCTCACACCGTTAACCCTGAAACAGATTCTGTGCCGCAACTTTTGCAGTATGCCGAACAGCATGGTGTTACAGATAAGAACTGGTTGTTTTTAACCGGAGATAAAAAGCAGTTGTATGAACTGGCACGCAAAGGTTATATGCTAAATGCAGAAGAAGGCAACGGCGGTGAAGATGATTTTATACATACACAAAACTTTGCTTTGGTAGATAAAGAAAGACACATTCGTGGTTTTTATGATGGGACAGATAGTGCAGAGGTAACTCGCTTGATAGCTGATATACATCTTTTATTTGAAGAGTATGCTTATATGGAAAAACATTGATAAATAAAAAGCTCTTCAACATATTAACACCCTGTTGCATAAATACTAAAAAGACTTAATTTAGCCCCCAAACAGAGAGCGATGGCTATTTACAAGTTTAGGGTTACGTTTGAAGATTACGAGGATATTAGCAGGGATATTGAGATAAAATCTTCTCAAACCTTTTTCGATTTCTTTCAGGTTATTTTACAAAGCATTGATTTTGATTCTAAGCACGCCGCTTCCTTTTTTGTGAGTGATGATTACTGGAGCAAGAAAGGAAACGAAATTACTTTACTGGAAGAAGATGTGGAGCCGGGAGTGAAGCTGATGAAAAATGCCAAGATTGCTTCTTATATAGAGCAACCCAACCAACGCTTTGTTTTTTTATATGATAAAGATGTTTGCTGGACTTTGTTAATAGAACTTATTAAACTGGTTCCTGAAAGCCCTAAGGCAAAATACCCGCAATGTATAAAAACAGTAGGTAAAGCCCCAAAACAATATAAACAAAAGCTAATTGCTAAACTAAAAGAAGAAGTAGAGAAGGGCGAGATAGATGATAACATTCCGGATGAAGAGATTTACAAAAAGATTACGGATGAGAAGTTGGTGTTTGATGAAGAAGAAGAAAGTTCTTTAAACGAAGATGAAGGCGACTTGGTTGCCAAAGGAGATGATGAGGAAGAATTAGTTGAAGGAGAAGAAAATGAAGATGATGAAATTAGCTCTGAGCATGATGAGCACGAGGGGGAAGGAAAGTGGTAATAAATTAATTCTTAATTATTTTTTTCACACAACTTTGATTGGTACTATTGTTTTCAATGGTTACAAAATAAACACCACTATCAAACTCTTGCATATTAATACTTGCTGACGTTTCTAAGTTAGAAGCCATTCTTAGAATTTCTCTTCCGGATACATCTCTGACATAAATGGTATTATCTCCATTTTTAGCTACACCTATGTTTTGCGCAATAGTTAAGTTATTTGAAACCGGATTAGGGTATACATATATATTATCTGGAATTGAAACATTTTCTTTTATACCCATAACTAAGTTAGCCTTTAACAGCACATACCAGCCGGCAGGATTTCCAAATGATTCGTTATAAGTATCCTGTACAATAATGGCATAACTTGCTGTATCAATAGCTGTCATACCAATAGCCTGGAAATTACTACTATTAGGAACTGTGTTTGAATAAGTAACCGTATTTCTTAATAAATATGTAGAAGGATTAAAAGAAGCAACTGTAACATTATTATTACCACTTGTTTCCGATATATAGTATGTTTTTGCAGAATCATCTACTGCAAATGCAGATCCCCATACAGAATTACTATAAGAAAAAGTACCGGATTGATAAGGAGGGTTAGCCATTAAATCAACAACAACCTTTGAAAGCCCAAATAAGTAATTATTGGCATATTTCATGCCAACACCTAAATTTACAACTAATGTATCAGTTGGGGTAATTCCAAGGAGAGTATCAATAGAATAAGTAGTTAATGCAGATCCGGTAGTTTGGCTATCATAACCATACAGCATATTGTTTTTAGAATCGTATTGTATATCAAAACTATAATCGGTATACGTTGTGCCTAATGACAATTTTGTTTGCCCTTGATAAACAACTATCCCTGCATTAGCAGGAGAAGTACCTTGCCATTCCCGAGATACAATTACAATATCATCACTATTATTAACAGTTGCTAAACTATATGGGAAATAACCTCCAAAAAAAGAGTCAGAGCCTAGATTTATTTGGCTTTCAACAGTAAAACTAATCAGGTTAACCTTCACAACAATAGTAGCTCCATTCATACCAATAAAAATATGATCTTTATCGAATGTTATAGCTAAGGCATCGGGTTCACTACCAACAAATAATGTATTTACGATCTGCCCAGTGGTAGCATTTATAGCAACGAGCTGGTTGCCATAAATTGAATCTTGCGGGCTTGCTGAAGCATAAAGCAAATTACGCTTACTATCGTATACTAACTTATTAGCTTTTACAGGCACCTTAATAAGTGTTTGAGCAACTGCTTGATTAAAGATAAAAAGAAAAAAACAAAAGGAGGTTATTAGAGATTTCATTGTTGTTAAATTGTATTGAAACAAATTTAACTCAAAAAACTAAAAAAGCAAAAACTACTTCTTTAAAAAGGGGATTTTAGTTACTACAGCCTTAATATTCTTATCACGTATCTGAATATAGATTTCAGTATCTGCTTTAGTCAGTTCTGTTTTTATGTAGCCCATACCAATAGCTTTGCTTAGCGTTGGTGATTGCGTACCCGATGTTACTACACCAATGTTGTTCCCCGCAGCATCTACAATAGGATACCCATGACGGGGAATGCCTCTGTCTATCATTTCAAAGCCTACTAACTTTCTTGCAAAGCCTTTTTCTTTTTGTGCAAGCAAGAAGTTCTTATCAGTAAAGTCTTTAGTAAATTTGGTAATCCATCCCAAACCTGCTTCCAGTGGAGAGGTGGTATCATCAATATCATTGCCATATAAACAAAAGCCCATCTCTAAACGCAGGGTATCGCGTGCACCCAAACCAATAGGTTTAATACCGAACTCTTTTCCTGCTTCAAAAACAGCATCCCATATTTTGTTGGCGTGCTCATTCTCAAAATAAAGTTCGAAGCCACCTGCGCCCGTATAACCTGTGTTAGAGATAACCACATTATCAAAGCCTGCAAAATTTCCTTTAGCAAAACTGTAATAAGGTATATCGGCTAACTTAACCGAAGTAAGTTTTTGTAAAGCATCTATAGCTTTAGGACCTTGTACCGCAAGCAGAGAAGTTTTATCAGATATGTTTTTCATATCAACTCCTTTGGTATTATGGCTGCTAATCCAGTTCCAGTCTTTATCAATATTAGAAGCATTTACCACCAGCATGTATGTTTTTTCATCTATGCGATAAACCAATAAATCATCAACAATACCGCCTTTACCATTTGGCAGACAAGAGTATTGAGCCTTGCCATCCGTAAGCACAGCAGCATCATTACTGGTAACGCGTTGAATTAAATCAAGTGCATTTTCTCCTTTAAGAATAAACTCACCCATGTGACTAACATCAAACACACCCACGGCATTGCGCACGGTGGCATGTTCATCATTTAAGCCGCTATAACTAACGGGCATGTTATAGCCCGCAAACTCAATCATTTTTGCGCCAAGAGCAATGTGTTTATCAGATAGTGCAATGGTTTTCATAAGATTTAGATTAGAGCGGCGAAGATAGCAAGTAAATGCTGAATTTTTATTTCTCAAATGTTGAATTAATGGATTTAAGAGCTTTTGTCGTATAAATTAAAATTTTAATAAAGAGTAAAGCTTTACTATTTTTACTGCCTGATTAAAAGAATTTACCATGCTTGATAAAAATGGAATTGCTAAACGTATTGCCCGCGAAGTGCAAGACGGGATGTTTGTAAACTTAGGGATAGGAATCCCCACTTTAGTAGCTAACTACATTCCTGTAGGTTTAAATGTAGAAATGCAAAGCGAGAATGGTATTTTAGGCATGGGTCCTTTTCCTTTTGAGGGTGAAGAAGATGCTGATTTAATTAATGCCGGCAAGCAAACCGTTACGCTGCTAAGAGGTGCCAGCATATTTGACAGTGCCATGAGTTTTGGTATGATACGCGCACAAAAAGTAAATCTTACCATATTAGGCGCTATGGAAGTGAGCGAGCATGGTGATATTGCCAACTGGAAAATACCGGGCAAAATGGTAAAAGGTATGGGTGGCGCTATGGATTTGGTTGCATCGGCAAACAATATTATTGTGGCTATGCAGCAGGTAAACAAAGCCGGAGAATCTAAACTACTACCTAAGTGTGATTTGCCGCTTACTGGTGTTAGATGCGTAAAGAAGATTGTAACCGAACTTGGTGTATATGAAATTGCTAGAGAAGGTGGTTTCCGTTTAATAGAACGTGCACCGGGTGTTAGTGTAGAACAAATTAAAAATGCAACAGCAGGCAAACTGATAATAGATGTTGAAGCTCCAGAGATGGTCATTTAATTATTGTCTCTTATACATTGTATAGTGTATCCAGACTTGATACGTGAGACAAAATACATGATACAATATCCTCCGTTTA
The DNA here is from genome assembly GCA_903970545.1 of Candidatus Saccharimonadota bacterium. Lineage (GTDB taxonomy): Bacteria > Bacteroidota > Bacteroidia > B-17B0 > Aurantibacillaceae > PALSA-968. The sequence continues at coordinate 6,897 of CAJCJB010000379.1, forward strand.
ACCGTATTTTTGTTAAAATCGACCGCTTAAAAAGTTTTTTATCCTCTTTTACTTTACCCGCTTATCTTTATCAAAATTCATTAGTAATGACAACAAAAATACTTTTAGCTCTTTGCTTTTTTGCAATAGGTTTACTAAAGGCACAAGAGGTTGCACCACCAACAATATTTCAGGTTCAAAATGCACAACTTAAACAGATTTACAGTGAACCTTTTGACAGAAAGCGTGAGGTGGTTTTTAAAAATAAAAAGTACCGTGTTTATAATAATTATATAACCGGTGGCATAGGGAAATGTTATAATAGCGGTTGGAGCAATGTACAACTTTGCCCTGCTTTAGATTTTAATTTCCATATTGGTAAGCAGTCTTTTCAAATAGGGGGCTTGTTGTCTGAACCGAATTTTGGAATTAATAATTGTTTACAGCTTCATGCTGGTTGGGGCTATCGTTATGAGCGTTCTAATTATATGTTAGCTGCTTATGGTGGAATATCTCACACAAGTGGGTTTTTAAAACCAGTTAACGATACTACCAGTGCAGCTTCCTTTAGCAACGTGGGCGCATACATTGCCTTGCAGTGTTTATATAAAGTAAAGTTTGATTATGGTATTGGGCTTACTGCTTTTGTGGATGTTAATGCCACACAAATATTAACAGGTATCAGAGCAGAGTTATTTTTCTCAGGTGCGTATCGTGGTGTGAAAAAACACGATTATGCAAAAGAACAGAATCAATAGCCCATTTTTTTGTTTAACAATTCGAGATAAAAAACGAATTGGTTGCTAAACTCCAATCAGCTTTTTGTAATCAGTAACACTTAGTAAACCAGTCAACTCATCCGTTTTATCAATACTACATTTAATCATCCAGCCGTCGCCATAGGGATCACTATTTACAAGCTCAGGTTTAGCATCAATTTTACTATTTACTTCAAGCACCTTTCCGCTAATAGGCATAAACAAATCCGATACTGTTTTCACCGCCTCAACGGTACCGAATACAACTTCTTTCCCAACTGTTTCGTTTAGGGTAGTTACATCTATATAAACAATGTCACCCAGTTCTTTTTGCGCAAAATCAGTTATGCCTATATAAGCTTGATTACCCTCTACTCTAACCCATTCGTGGTCTTTGGTGTATTTTAAATTCTCAGGAAAAATCATAATTAAAATTTTATGAGCGCAAATATAAGTGATTTTTTTACTGTATAACAAACCTTATACTAAAGCCTGCATTAGTTGTCTGTGTAGGAAAGGAAGTTGATATAACAGGTTTGTTTATAGTTCTATCATAATAAATACGAAGGTTAACATTTTTTGTAATAGAATACGTAAACGATGTTTTAATGGTTATAATATTTTGACCATTAGTTACATTACTGGATCCTGTACCAATAGCATCATCCGCAGTAGTTACCACATGTCGTAAAAGAGTTTGTGTATTTCTGAAAGATAAGGTAATAGTTGATAATAAATCGCTTTTAAGTGGTTTACCTTGTATTTTTATTCTTTTAAACACTATATTCGGATATGTATAAGTAGAGCCAATATTATACTCTTGCCCATGCATTTCCATAATTTGCGGCACGTTTGACGATAGGGAGATTGACCTGTCTTTTTTAATTTCGAAGTTAGCGCCAAGCCCTTTTATTTTTCCTTTATCCTTAAACATAAAATTAGCTTTAATTAAAGGAGAGAAAGATTCGGAGATACTCACTGTATTCATTACATATTTAGAAACGAAATTAGAGGTGGGTCCTAAAACTGAGTCCTGACTTACACGCGCAGTAGCATGACCCTGAGCATCTTCGGCATAAGCCTGATTATTAGTAAAATTGCCATAACTAAGGGATGAACGATAGCCATGTGTTAGTACTAATGATTTGAATAATTTTTTTACCGCATTCATTTTGCCAAGCCCATCATAGGTTACATTCCAACCGGGTAAAGGTACCTTAGAGAAAGGACTTTGTACTGTTCTTAAAGATGCTTTTGGATTGTGTACACTACCTGTATATGCCGAAATAAACGAACCTATTACTACATCTTGCTGATTTAAATCATAACCGGAACCATTGGAATTGGGGTTACTTTTCATAAGCAGGCCCTGGTAGGTCTGTCTTAAAGCTACATAATTCTCAAAAATAGGATTATCATGAGTATTTGCATCATCCTTTTTAAATGCACTTAAAATAGTTATAGTAGAAACATTATACATTCCGCCATAAACAGGAGTGTAATGATCATATCCTTCGGTACTATGTGTTGAGTCTACATTATGATGCCCTATAAAATAGCTTTCGTTTTGTCCATGTGTCATGTTACCGCTTAAAGTAATTTTCATATACCTAAAAGGTTCTATCGTTGAAGAGTAATTTAATGTTTGGTTTTTTGTATGTAAATATTGCGTGGAAAAATTTTGTCTATGCACTAACCAGTTATTGTCTTGGGCATCTTTTACAATACCGGTAGAATATTGTGGTTTCAAAACATCTGATATATCCGTGGGCATTTTACCTTGGTTACCTCCAAAAACAAAACCTAAACCGGGTGCCCCAAAGCTATTGTTGGTAGTAGAGTTTCCTAAAATAGCTGAATATGGTTGAAAACCAGGCAAAGTTGTTCCTTGCGTTATATTGTAGGTACCTGAAATTGTTTTCACAGTCATTAATATTCGGGAAAGGTGTTCAAATAAATCCGCAAAGGGGTTTTCTTTTAGAGTTACACTATCTGGTTGGTTGTTTTTAGTACTAGATTGTAGATTTGTTTGGGTTCCATTTGGATTGGAGGGCGCTACACCCTTATCATCCTTCTTTTTCTTTTTCTTATTTAACTCTTTTTTAGGTGGGGGAAGATATAGGCCTACACGTTTAAGATAAGCACTTTTTTCATACAATTTTACCATATTAAATTGCCCGTTGAATGCTTTTGTTTGTGCATTTTGAATAGTATTACCAATAGTATCTATAGAAAAAGGACTGCGTGTCCAAGTATAATTACTCGTATATTTTGCCGTTGCCGTTGTTACAAAATCAAGAGCAGGTATTTTACTAAGCGGCAGTGTTATCATAGCATTTGCCGTTTGATTATAAACGGTATTAGTACCACCAAGGTTACGGGCAACGAGTTCTTTATCATCAGTAGATAAATCTCTTCCGGGATTATTCGGATCTTCTAAAACACGTCCTTGATTAATTGCAGTTAAATCTAATTTAATGTTTTTGGTTAAACTCCATTTAGTAGAGTAGTTACGCAGCACATTAAATGTTTTATTATACTGTGTTCTGGTATAATCTATTGCTCCTGGTGGATCTGTAATATCTCTGGTGTGTGATTCTATATAACTACGCACAACACTCGTGCTAAAATTGAACTGATCAGGTAAAGGCTTAAGATTAATATCTTTAACAAGAGTTAACCACGGACTTTGCAATAACGCCCATGATGATTTCTTAAAAGGCTCAATAGCTTTTAATTGCGACTGATAATTATAGTTAAGTAATGCATTTTGAGCACGCTTAATATTCCACGCTGTATTTATATCATGTTTATATTGCTCGGTAAAAGAATAAGATAAAGAAAGATTTTCTACATCCCATGGACGAATTTTAGTTTTAGTTTTACTACGCTGTTTACTTACGTTCATAAAGTTTATACCCCGCTGTCGAGTATAATCAATAGCTCTACTTTTTTCTTCTTTTATTTGAGCGTCCGAAAAACCATTTGCATTTGTTATGGAAGTCATCAATACATCTCCGTTTGCAGGGTCGTATTGAGGTAGATTTTCAATTACTGCGTGCGTTACATACATAGGAAGATTTATCTTCCAATTCTTGGGTAAAAACTTCCCCATTTGAAATGTTCCGGTAAAAGCATATTGCTCGGTTGTCATCCTACTTCTACTACTAGGCTTAGAGTCTATACTTCCAAAAAATGGCGTAGAATACTGCCCTGATAAGGATACTTGTCCAAAATCAGCTAACTTGGCTGTTACCATACTTCGGACAGCCTGTCCGCCATGTTGGTTAAAATCTGTGACTCGGAGTTCATCTACCCAAACTATTGCACTTTGTGCTAT
>CAJCJB010000380.1 GCA_903970545.1 Candidatus Saccharimonadota bacterium
AAAATTAGAAAGGAAATCGGATAACCATACCAAGAATATAGAAGTTGTGTTTAAATACTTGGATGAATTATTAGAGAAGCAGGCGAACCCGAAACCACGCCCACAGATAGGTTACAAGCTCCCCAAGAAAAAATAACGCCGTCCCCACAGTATGCAAACCCCATTGCCCGCGCATGTTTGCAAACTGTTCCCCTCACAACCCTTCTTTTGTTTTTTTCGTCATGCTTTTTGTAACCACGCACCGGCGGCACATTATTTTTTTAGTAATAGGATAAAGTCTTTGTTTTGAAAATAATGATCCGCCACAACACACAAACAAAAAGGCACGCCAAAAAGAACAACCCTAAGCTAAGTAACATAATCACGTCTTATAGTACAAACCCTACGGGCTGCTCTGCGTTGCGGAGCTTGGCTCTTTGTCCTATAAGGCAATTATGTTAAATAGCCACTTTAGCAGCCCTCAACCAAAGTTGTATGCTGCGCATAAAGTTGCGCCACTTACTCCGTTCAGACATAAGCGCGAGCCACAGCGTAAGGAATATTTTTTGTTTGGTATGCACTTGCGTAACTGCCGCCCTGCGGTTGGCGCATCATGTCATTAGACAGATACGCTCAAGGCAGCCCACAACCAAATATCTGTCTAATGCCACGATGTTTGGTTGCTGTGTGCAGAAGAAAATAAATTTTAGGAGTTAATTTTTTTCTTTAAATTTGGATTAATCTTTTGCTCCATTCGTCTAGTGGTTAGGACACTTCACATTTAAACAGGGGGATTAAGATTTTTAATGAAGATACACGAGTTCGATTCTCGTATGGAGTACAAGCTAATCCCCCTGTTTGTTTTATAAGGTCGGCTTTAAACCGACCTTATTTTTGTGTTATACATTTTGTGGTTCGAGTCTCATACACTCCACTCAGGCATTATGTTCATGTAAAAAATAATCTGTTTTTTTATATAAGAAAGCTTGCAAACTGTTATTAAAAAAGGTACTTTAGAGGTGTCAATTAAAATCCGTTTTTTGCTTAATAAAACAACATATAGTACAAGGAAACCGACGTTTTTTATAAAGATGCTCAGGCAAAAGCAAGTGTGCGGAAGAAAAACAGGGGCTAATGTTACCGCCTTTGGTGCACCGCTTAAAGAAATGACTTGGAATGCTGGGGCTGACCCAAATGGATTTAATGGTAAGAGGAAGGATGATGAAATTTACGGACAAGGGAATACTTATGATTATGGTGCAAGGATGTATGATGCAAGGTTGGGAAGACCAATCACGGTCGACCCAATGTATGCAAGTTTTCCTGAATTATCTACCTATCAGTTTGCAAGTAATACGCCAATATGGGCTATAGATTTAGACGGTAAAGAAGCAAGAGTTCTTAATAATTATGATAATTCAGGCAACGTAACATCTATTGAAATAGTAGTAGATATACAAGTTCGTAATGGCAGCACAAAAATTACACAAGAGGAGGCAATGAATAGGGCAGGTGATATAAAGAATGCTATTGAACAAACTTTTAGCGGAGAAGTTATAAGAAATGGGGCAAAAGTTCCCGTTTCTACTACTGTAAATCTTACAAAGGCTAATGAACAATCTCCTTTTGTGGTAGATTTTGAGGATGAAGCACGCAAAGATGATGACCAAACACTTGGGTATACAGATAAGATTGGTAGAACCCAAAAGAACCTTTTCACTATAAAGGCTACTGATGTTGTTAACCCTGAAAATCAAAATGAATCATATCCAATAACAGGCGATTTAGCAGGTACAGTTGGTAGTCATGAACTTGGTCATGGTTTAGGGCTAAGGCATAAAGACCCATCAATAAAAAATTTAATGAACCCTGAAACCCCTGTTAAAGACCCCAACAGTATTAGACAACTTAACCCTCAACAATTAGATAAAGTAATAAATAAAATTCAGCAGCAACAACCAAAGAACGAACCTACGCCCGATAACAGGTCTCCAGAACAAACTGAAGGTGGAGAACCTCCAAACAAATAAGGGTGTAGCATCATATGAAAAAAACTTTAGGTGTTGTATTCATCGTACTTTTTTTATGCAATTGCATAGGAAATAAAAAAAGCATTTACCCGAAAATTGGTAAAAAGAGGGAGCATTTATTCAAATGCGATTCAGCAAAAAAGCTTGTTATAGTATTTGCAACCGGCTTTAGAAACGATTCAATTATAGTTAAGAATGAAAATGTGGTTTCTTTCTCTAAAAAAATCACTACTGCATCTCAAGCTCAATCAACAGCAACCTGCGTTTTAAATAATATTCCTGAAAGTGTAAATATTAGAATTAATAAAAAGAATTACATTATTTATACCAAGAAAGGTTATTGCTACGTGTATGTATATAAGAAATTAGGTGGTGTTAAGTATATAACCTACCCTGGTTCTTTAGGCCCTTTTATGTAAATAAAATATAGCTTAATCAACTTATTGCACTTGTGTATTATTTTGGCGTATGCCGGAGTTCTGAAAGCGAAAAATCCGCGCCCACCCACGCTCAAACCAGCCTCTACGATGCGTAGATTAACTTACCCTGCATGAGCTTTGCGTATTTTAGCATCACGGATATAGGTATCAATCAAATCAAATAAGATATTGCGTTTAGGTTCTTCGAGCAGTTCAATATCATGTAAGCGTTTAACGGTTTTTTTGTCAAGCTTGCTGTTAGCCCCTTCACCCATCAAATAATCTAAAGTAACCTCTAAGGCATCCGCAATTTTTTTAGCCGCATCAATAGACGGTACAGCTTCGCCCCGTTCATACTTGCCAATCATTACCCGAGATACCCCGCTTTGGTCTGCCAGTTCCGACTGGTTCCAGTCTTTGGCATCTCTTAAATCGCTTATAATTTTACTTATTTTCATTGCTTATCAGATACTTAGTTGTGCTTTAGTAAGATGTTTTGACAAAAGTACGTAACTAAAAGATAAAAAGAAATCTTATAGAGGCTTGTTTGATAGAAGAAATAAGTTATTTTTGTGTCCGATAGTTACATAAAATTAACCTGAAAATATTTTTACACAATGGAAGCAAAACACCAACTCCACACCGACAACAAAGACGCATTAAGTTTTATTACCGAAGAAATAGGCTTTACGGTATTAGGCGGCATTAATGCCAATCATTTAGACAGGATGCGGGTAACTTTAAAAATAGAAGTGCTTAACCGTAAGTACCCCGACTTTATGCAAAACGAGGAACTGGCAGGTATTGCCATAAGAGCCAATGTAGATTTATACCATGATGTGCAGGTAGAAAAATTAATCCGCAGAACAGCCGATAAGTTGGAAATAGGCACAACGCATTTATACAGCAGCATAGCACAGCTTACCGAGCAATTAGAAAAGCACCGTTTACACATCATAGAAAAGGAGAAAGACCATAAACCAAAATCTAAAGCATTAACGGAAGGGGAGCGGCAAGCTGCCGAATCTTTTTTAAAGTCTGAAACTTTACACGCAGCTACTTTAAAGCTCATTACCACAAGCGGTATCGTAGGCGAAGAAAACAACTGTTTAATTATGTGGTATGTTTATACAAGCCGGAAATTAAACCGCCCCTTGCACATAATCAGCTTCGGTAGTTCCGGCACAGGCAAGAGCCATTTACAGGAAAAAGTAGCGGAGCTTATACCGGATGAAGATAAAATAGAGATAACGAGCTTAACACAAAATGCCTTCTATTACTTTGGTACAGACGAGTTAGGGCATAAACTTATTTTAATAGAAGATTTAGACGGCGCACTATCGGCATTATATCCTATACGAGAACTGCAAAGCAAACAACGCATCTCAAAAACATTAACCATCAAAGACAGTAAGGGCAATACACGCACCATACACTTAAAGGTACAAGGACCTGTAAGCGTAGCAGGTTGCACCACCCAAGAGCAGGTATATGAAGATAACGCCAACAGAAGTTTTTTAATTTACTTGGATGAAAGCAAAGAGCAGGACGAAAAAGTCATGCAGTACCAACGCTTGTTAAGTGCAGGGAAAATAAATTTTACGCAGGAAAGTAACGCAAGAATATTGCTGCAAAATGTACAGCGACTTTTAAAACCTGTTCGGGTGATTAATCCGTATGCCGAGTATTTACAACTGCCATGCGAAGTATTTAAACCCCGCAGAACCAATGCGCACTACTTAGCCTTTATAGAAGCCGTAACCTTTTACCACCAGTACCAACGTAAAGAAGAAGTAAACGAAGAAACCGGAGAAGTGTATATAGAAAGCAATATAGAAGATATAGAAATAACGAACCGCCTGATGAAAGAAATCTTGCTACGCAAGAGTGATGAACTGAACAAAGCCACACGTACCTACTTTGAATACTTAAAAGCATGGCTCAAGAGTGAAGAAAAAATAAGTTTCACTTTAGCCGAAGCCCGCAAAGCTCTGAACGTAACACATGGCAGCCAAAAGCGTTACATGAGCATTTTATTACAAGAGTATTACATGAAGAAAACAAAAACCAAAGAAGGCTATGTATATGAAGTCAGCAGCTATGAAGATTATAAGAACATCAAGCAATCGGTAGAGAACGCCTTAGATAACACCTTGCTGCAACTGAAAGAACAGGAGACTAAAAAAAATTTAAAAGAAGCGGCTACGGTTCAGCGTTCAAATACGGTTCACCAAGTAAATGAACCGCCCAAAGCCGCAGTTATAAAGGTAAATAGAGCAAAAAACGGACAGTTCACGCAAAAGCAAACCATACAGCCCTAAAATAAATAAGATATAACATGCGCAGCTTAGAAGTAAAAACAGACCAGTACAAATACATAGAACAAAGTTTTAGGCAATGGTTGGATATATTGGGTTATTCCGCTATAACCGTTTACAGTATGCCAAATTACATCCGTGAGTTTTTTAACTGGTTAGAGCAGCGCCATATTACACAGGTGAACAGTATTACAGCGCAGCACATCAAACAATATTACAGCTATATCAAACAAAGAACCAACAGTAAAGATGGCGGCGCATTAAGTCCGAGCTTTATCAATAAACACCGTCAGGCACTAAGCACCTTAACGGAATATATACGGCAAAGCGGAAGGTATCAAATGCCTTATGTAAAGCTCGAAGGATTAAGACCTCAGACAGAAAAAATACAAGTTCTTAGTCCTGCAGAAATTAAACAACTCTATGAAGCAAGCCATGTATCGGACGGTAGCAAGTGGGATACCGAAATAGGCATCCGGGACAGAGCTTTATTAAGTATCCTGTATGGTTGCGGCTTGCGAAGGAATGAAGCCAAGCACTTAGATATAAACGATATAGATTTAGAAAAAAACATTGTGCATGTACGCAAAGGCAAGGGCAATAAAGAAAGATTAGTACCTATCAATAAAGGCAATGTAAAATACATAGAAGATTATATCTACAATGCCCGCCCTTGCTTTACACAGGGCAATAAAATGGAAGCCTTTTTTGTAACCATCCGAGTACGGAGAATACATGAATATACACTGAACGCACGCTTACACCTATTAGTAAAAAAAACCCGCAATCCGGTATTAATGGAGAAAGCCCCAACCGTTCACACCTTGCGCCACAGCATAGCCACCCATTTATTAAACAACGGTATGCGTTTAGAAAGCATCTCTAAATTTTTAGGACACAGCAGCTTAGAAAGCACACAGATATATACCCACTTAGCAGAAGAATAAGAAACCCTACACGATGGAACTTACAGATTTTGAAAACTACCTGATAGCCAAAGGATACAGCAGGCAAAGCACAAAAGTGATGCTAAGAGATGTAACTTATTTTTTACAATGGGTAGAGCCGCAGCACATAGCCGTAGAACAAATAAACTACAATGATGTAACTGCCTATTTAGACAAGCTAAAAAAAAGAGGTGTTTGTCAAAGAACACAGCAGAGCCATTTAAACCAAATCAAACATTACCTGAACTATTTAACGGAAGCCGACCTCATTACCCACAATCCGGTTGCAGCCTTAAAATTAAAGAATACCAAGCGCAAAACGTTGCATCATATTTTTACGCCTGAACAACTGGAAGCTATGTATAAAACCTACCGAACAGAAATAAAACTTGATAAACATGCACCCCCACAGCAGGCAAACGAACTGTCAAGAAAAAGAAATAAAGTAATCTTAGGGCTTATTGTTTATCAGGGATTAAATGCCGAAGATTTACAAAACATAGAAACAGCCCACTTGCAATTAAGAGAAGGAAAAATAATGATAGCAGGCAGAAGGCGCACGAATGAACGTATTTTAAAATTAGAAGCCCATCAGATTTTTGAGTTATACGATTATATCAATGAAACCCGCAAAGCTATTTTACAACGCAATAAACAAGAAACCGATAAGTTGTTTGTAACCGTAAGAACGGGCAACAGAATACAAAATGCCTTCCATTTACTACTGGTACATCTCAAAGAAGTAAACCCACGTATTAAGAACTTAGACCAGTTAAGAGCAAGTGTTATTACTAATTGGCTTAAACAATATAACAAACGCAAGGTGCAGTATATGGCAGGGCATCGGTACGTGAGCAGCACCGAAGCCTACGAAGCCAATAACATAGAAGCCTTGCAGGAAGATGTAGAAAAGTATTATCCGGTTATGTAAAATCTTTACGGTCGCAATTTGCGACCTTAAAAAATTATCTTTGAAAAAAATAGCTATGGCAAAGAAAGAAAGCGCATTAGTCATCCCTGATGAAATCGTAATGAACAAAATTTACTTTATCAGAGGGCATAAGGTCATGTTGGATAGAGATTTAGCAACACTTTATAATGTTACAACAGGTAATTTAAACAAAGCG
>CAJCJB010000381.1 GCA_903970545.1 Candidatus Saccharimonadota bacterium
AACAACAACAACTTGATTAATCATATTACAAAATACTTTACGCTTAACCGCCGCGAACGCAATGGAATGATAGCTGTTGCAACATTGATAATTATTCTACTTGGGGTTAAATACTATATTGTTTACCATTACAAAACACAAACTAATCAAGTAGTTGTAGTTGCCTTAGATGATGTGGCAGCTAAACTTGCTGAGCAAACCAAAGAAACGGATAAAGATAATTACGGTACTACATCCCTCAATAAAAAAGACAGTCTCTTTTATTTTGACCCGAACACTATAAACTATGAGCAGGCTGTGATGCTTGGCTTTCCTCAGAAGACAGCACATACCTTACTTAAATACAGAGATAAAGGAGGTAAGTTTTACAAAGCCATTGATTTGAAAAAGCTATATGGTATAAACGAAGATTTGTTCGACAAGCTAAAACCATTTGTGGTGCTTGATAAGAATAATACACACGATAATAAATACAAACCCTTTGAAAAGAAAACTCCTTTTGTTAAAAATGAAAAACAAAATATCACCATAGAAATAAACAGTGCTGATAGTGTGCAATGGAACCAACTAAAAGGCATAAGCTTTGGACGTGCCAGAATGATTATAAAATACAGAACGATGTTGGGTGGGTTTTATAATATTGAGCAAATAAAAGAAGTAAAGTATTTTACAGATAGCCTTTATGATATGATAAAAGCCAACCTTACCGTTAACCCTACACTTGTACAAAAACTAAAAGTAAACACCGTTGACTTTAAAACGATGGTACACCACCCCTACATAAAATACGAAGGCACCAAGTGCATCTTTGCTTTAAAGCGAAACAAAAAGATTAATGCTGATGACTTAAAAAACTCCAGTTGCTTTAGCAGAGAGCAATTAGATAAAGTATTACTTTACTTAGATTTTGAACAGTAAGCAAAGCTACCTCACAATAACCAACCTTTTATTTACTACACCCTCGTTGCTTTGCAGGCTTATATTATAAACGCCTTCATTTAAAATGCCGGCATCTATATTTGTTTTGCCGTTTATAGTTTGACTCAACACCATCTTCCCATTTACATCATAAACCTGCATGGTTTGTTTTGTAGCGTTGCTTGGTTCTATAACAAAAGTACCGTTGTTGGGGTTGGGGTAAATGTTTACCTGCTCATTGTTATTTGTAAACTGTTCTATGCCTGCTGTTTGACTTTTAGTTACTTTTCTTATACGATTATTATAATATTCAGCAATATACATATTCCCCGACGCATCAAAAGACACTCCTATTGGATCATATAATTCTGCAGCAGTGGCTTGACCTCCATCTCCACTAAATCCTTGTGTTCCATCTCCTACAACAGTGCTTATAATACCTAACGTATTTACCATACGAACACGATTATTATAGACATCGGCAATATAGAAGTTTCCGGTGACGTCAAAATTAATCCCATCAGGGTGGTCTAATTCACAAGCCGTAGCTTCGCCCCCATCGCCTAAACCACTTGAACCCCCACCAATAATAGTATTTATTATACCTGATGAATTTACTGTGCGTATAACATTATTAAACAAATCCGATATGTATAGGTTACCGGAATTATCCAAAGCTACTCTAGTAGGTATATTTAGTTCTGCATTTGTAGCTTGTCCCCCATCACCACTATAACCATTTGTGCCATTTCCGGCAATAGTTGTTATAATTCCTAAAGAATTTACTTTACGTATTCGATTATTATTATTGTCCGCTATATATAAGTTCCCGGCTGCATCAAGTACTATTCCACTTGGATAATTTAAGGAGGCATCCGTAGCCTGTCCTCCATCTCCCAACCCACTAGTACCACCGCCTGCTATAGTTGTTATAATGCCTGATGTGCTTATTTTACGTATTCGTTGGTTATATTGGTCTCCTATATACAGATTACCTGTCGCATCAAAAAGCAAACCAGATGGCTCATTTAATTCTGCAGCAGTAGCCTGCCCTCCATCTCCGCTATATGCTGCTGTTCCGGTACCTGCAAATGTTGTAATAATACCTACGCTATTTACTTTTCGTACACAATTATTACCTAAATCAGCAATGTACATATTTCCTATTGCATCAAATACTACATTCCAAGGAGTGTTTAATTCTGCAGCAGTAGCCTGCCCTCCATCTCCTGCGTATGCACCTGTTCCATTTCCCGCAACGGTGGTAATAATTTGCGCCTTTCCATTCAAACAAAACGCTAAGGCTAAAAGGGTAAGTAGTTTTTTCATGATAGTTGTTTAAGAAACACAAAGATATTAAATTATACCTAACAAAAAAAGAGGCTATTGCGTCTCTTTCTGCTTCTTGTATGATGCTTGTTTAAACTCTAAAAGTGAATTGAGCGTATCACTAGATGAGTTAATACGTTTACTTGATGAAGTAAACGTATCACTTGATGTATTGCACGTATGATTACACTTTTTAATACGTACACTTGATGAAGTAATACGTGCATTTGATGAGTTAATACGCTTACTTGATGAAGTAAACGTATCACTTGATGAGTTAAGCGTATCATTACGCTTATTAATACGTACACTTGACGAAGTAATACGTACACTTGATGAGTTAATACGCTTAACTGATGTAGTGAGCGTATGTAAGCATGTTAAGCAATCTTTAATTAACGATGTTTAGCGTTTGATTTTAAAAACAAAAGCCTCGCATGTTATTGCGAAGCCTTTACTTCATGGTTTTAGCTCTAAAACTAATGCTGTTTACTTATTAACGTCCGATTTTAACAATTAAACGGTCAGTTTTTTCATTTTCCAGTTAATTCAATACCCCCAACTCATCATTTATAACTTATCATTCATCAGGCAACATTTCCTTATATTTGCCCCGTTAAAAAAACATGTATGGCTTCAGATAATTTTCAGTTTCACGACTACTATTTGGTAGATGATTTACTAAGTGATGAGCATAAACTAATTAGAGAAACTGCCCGTGCCTGGGTAAAAAAAGAGGTTACGCCTATTGTTGAAGATGCTTGTCAGAATGCCAAGTTCCCAAAGCAATGGATAAAAGGCCTGGCAGAGATTGGCGCTTTTGGTCCTTACATCCCTACCGAATATGGCGGTGCAGGCTTAGACCAGATATCGTACGGTATTATTATGCAGGAAATTGAGCGTGGCGATAGCGGTTTGCGTTCTACTGCGTCGGTGCAAAGCTCGTTGGTGATGTATCCTATTTTTACGTATGGTACCGAAGAACAAAAACGTAAGTTCCTTCCCAAACTGGCTGCCGGAGATATGATGGGTTGCTTTGGGTTGACAGAGCCTGACCATGGTTCTAATCCCAGCGGAATGATTACCAATTATAAAGATAAAGGAGATTATGTGTTGCTGAACGGCGCTAAAATGTGGATTAGCAACGCACCCTTTGCTGATATAGCTGTTGTGTGGGCAAAAGATGAAGCAGGCGATATACGCGGATTGATTGTAGAACGTGGTATGGAAGGCTTTACAACCCCAGAAACACATGGCAAATGGAGTTTACGTGCCAGTGCTACCGGCGAGTTGGTATTTGATAATGTAAAGGTTCCTAAAGCAAACTTGTTTCCAACCATCAAAGGATTAAAAGGTCCTTTGGGTTGTTTAAACTCCGCCCGTTATGGTATTGCGTGGGGCGTTATTGGTGCTGCTTTAGATTGTTACGATAGTGCATTGCGTTACAGTAAAGAGCGTATACAGTTTGGCAGACCTATTGGTGGTTTCCAGTTAACACAAAAGAAATTAGCCGAAATGATTACCGAAATTACCAAAGCGCAACTGTTGGTTTGGCGTTTAGGAGTATTGAAAAACGAACATCGTGCTACCCCTCAGCAAATATCAATGGCTAAGCGCAACAACGTAAACATGGCATTGCAAATAGCAAGAGAAGCCCGCCAAATACATGGTGGTATGGGTATTACAGGAGAATACCCAATCATGCGCCACATGATGAATTTAGAAAGTGTAATTACCTACGAAGGCACACACGATATACATTTGCTAATTACCGGACAGGATATTACTGGCTTTAACGCTTTTGTTTAGTACAATATGTATAAAGTAAACGTAGATAATAAATTCAATTTCAATTTCGAGAAAACGCAGGGAGTATGGCAGTTAGAGGGCAAGGATATTGCCTTTGATATGATTGAAATCAACCCAAGAACCATTCATGTGTTGAAAGACAATAAATCCTACAACGTTGAAATTGTAAATCATAACGTAGCAGAGAAAACCCTTCAAATAAAAGTAAACAATACATTATACAGCCTTAGCGTAAAAGATAAGTACGATGCCCTATTGCATGAGCTTGGATTGGACAAGGCCATGTCTAAAAAGGTTTCAAACATTAAAGCGCCTATGCCCGGTATGGTATTAAATATATTGGTAGAAGAAGGGCAGGACATAAAAAAAGGAGATGCTTTGATAATTTTAGAAGCCATGAAGATGGAGAATATTTTAAAATCTCCTGCGGATGGAAAGGTGAAAAAGGTTGCTGTTAAGAAAGGTGTAGCTGTAGAGAAAGGTCAGATACTGATTGAGTTTTAAAAAATGCCTTCGCTTATTTTATTGAGGGGATTGCCTGGCAGCGGAAAAACAACTTTAGCCAATCTATTAAACGAAGAAGGTAAGTACCCTATACATTCTATTGACTCTTATTTTACGGATGCAACTACCGGAGCTTATAACTTTGAGTTTGACAAGAACCACCTTGCCTACAAACAATGCGAAGAACAAACCGAACAAAGCCTAAAGCAAGGTATCGAAAAAATATTTATTGATAATACCTTTACTTTAGAGTGGGAGATGGAACCTTACTTTAAACTGGCTTCAAAATATACCTACAGCATCTTTGTTCTTACCGTAGAAAACCGACGTGGTGGTAAGAACACACACCACATTAGCGACGAACAAATACAAAAAATGGCTGTTAAGTATAAGGTAGTATTGTTCTAGGTTTTAGCTCTCTTTAATATAACTATAGATTTCCTCCACAATATCTTTTTTGCTTCTTGTCTTTGCATCAATCTGACGATGTGCTTTCAAATAGAAAGGTTCTCTTTCTTTTAGTAATAGATTGATTTTATCGCTTAGTTCGTTGTCATTCAATCCCGCAAATAAGGGGCGTTTTGTAACACCTCGTATAATCCTTGAGATGATAACATAATCAGGGGCATTGATATAAAACACTTTTCCCGAAGAAAGTATCACATCCATGTTATCATAAAAGCAAGGGGTTCCTCCACCAAGCGAAACAACGGTATTTACATTTGTTTGAGAAACTTCTTTAAGGTATTTGCTTTCTATCTCTCTGAAATAAGCTTCCCCCTTTTCCTGAAACAGTTGTTTAATACTTACCTCTTCTTTAGCAGAAATAACATCGTCTAAATCAATAAATGTATAGCTTGCTTTTTTTGCTAATTGTTTTCCTATGCTGGTCTTCCCCGCAGCAGGCATGCCAATTAAATAGACTATCATGCCTTATTAGCGGCTTTTGTTTTATCGTACTTTATAAAAAGGTTTATCCATATCAAACGTGCCTTTCTAAAAATGACAGGCCATAAAAGTAAAAGAGAACCTACAAATAAAATCAGGAAAACATTTGTTCCCCAACTGAAAATAACATTGCTTAAAATAAACAGTGCAACCCCTAAAGCAATATCTAAAGCATAACTAACATACATGGAACCATAATAAAAACCATTTTCGGGCATATAACTGCTGTGGCATACAGGGCAATACTCATGTTGCTTATCAAATGTTTTAGGATTGTAAGGATTGTTGCTTAAAAAGAAACCGCCTTCGTGGCAATAAGGACATTTATTATATAATACGCTATATAGTTTTGTTTTCTTCATGATTTCAGTTTAAGCATTTGCACAAGTAACTGCATAAGCCTCAACCGGGATATTGGTTTTGGTAATGGCTCCAAAGCCCCCCGCAACATCAATTAAGTTTTTATATCCTTTAGCTTTTAAGATAGATGCGGCTATCATGCTACGGTAACCTCCTGCACAATATATATAATAGTTCTTGTTTTTATCTAAAGTATCCTGCCAATCTCCTATAAAATCAAGCGGAAGAGGATTTACTTTATTCAAATGTTTGGCATCATATTCTCCGGGTTTGCGAACATCTAGCACGGTTGTATTTTCTTTACCGTATAGTTTAGAAAATTCTTCTGCACTGATAGATGTAATAGACTCTACTTGTTTACCTGCTTGTTTCCACGTATCAAAGCCACCTTTTAAATAACCCAAACAATTATCATAACCCACACGAGACAGGCGCATAACCGTTTCTTCTTCTTTACCTTGCGGAGTAACTAAAATGATGGGTTGTTTCAAATCCGTTATGATAGAACCAACCCAAGGGGCAAACTGTCCGTCTAAACCAATAAATAAAGCATTGGGTATATGTCCTTGTGCAAACTCAGCTGACTTACGCACATCCAAAATCAATGCGCCTTTCTGTATATGATTCTCAAAATCAGTTATAGATAAAGCTTTGTTCCCTTTTTCCATCACCTCATCAAAAGCATGATAGCCATTTTTGTTTAAAGAAGCATTCTTTGCAAAGTATTGTGGGGGTGGTAAAATACCAGTAGTTAATTCTTTAATAAATTCCTGTTTAGAAATATTGGCAAGTGCGTAATTTGTTTTCTTCTGGTTGCCTATAGTATCAAAGGTTTCTTTACTCATGTTTTTTCCACAGGCAGAACCTGCACCATGCGCTGGATAAACTAATACCTCATCAGGTAAGGTCATTATTTTATTACGAAGAGAGTCATATAACATACCCGCTAAATCTTCCTGCGTAAGATTAGATTTAATAGCTAAATCAGGGCGACCAACATCGCCAATAAATAAAGTATCTCCTGTAAAAATGCAATGCGGCTTTTTGTTTTCGTCTAACAATAAATAGGTGGTAGATTCTAAAGTATGTCCGGGTGTATGTAATACTTTAATGGTAAGTTTACCTACTTTAAACTCTTCATTATCTTTTGCAATATGGCTTTTGTAAGACGTTTGTGCCTGCGGACCGTACACTATCTGCGCATTGGTTTTCTTGGCTAAATCAACATGACCGGAAACGAAATCAGCATGAAAATGTGTTTCAAAAATATACTTTAAAGAAGCTTTGTTTTGTGCAAGTAAATTTAAGTAGGGTTGTGTTTCACGAAGTGGGTCGATAATAGCTGCCTCTCCTTCGCTCATAATAAAATAAGCACCTTGCGCCAAACATTGTGTATATAATTGTTGTACTAACATGGCATAATATTTACTACAAATTTACTACTAAAAAGAAGGATAATGAACGAAAAAACGAGTGATTTTTATCAGTCTATTTTAACACGGGATTGGGATTTTTCCAGTTACGGTGAAAGGAACAATCTTTAAAATCATCATCAATATGGATATAAATAGAACGCATCTTTTTATTAATCCAGGTATCTACGGTAGTTTTTTGTTTAAATGCCTGAGCCATATTTTGCAGTCGTTGATAATCATCTTTTAAATTGGCTTTATGAGGTTCTGTACGGCTTTTTAAATATATTATCTTGAACGCCGGCTTATCAGAAGTCTGATCTATAACCGGTTTACTTATATCTCCTACCTGCATTTTATCAAGCATAAACACTAATTTTTCATCCTTACCCAGTTCTTCAATTTCAAAACGTGTGCTTCCCGCGTCCTTATTTTGTATAGCACCACAGTTGTTTTTAGTGTCTTTATCATCGCTAAATTTTGCACAAGCAGCACAAAAAGTAATTCTACCATCTTGTATTTGCTGATAGATGGTATCTAAGGCAGTTTTGGCATCGGCAATATCTTGGGGAGATACTTTTGCGGCCACTAAAATATGACGCACATCAACCAACTCCCCCCGGCGAGCAATAAGTTGTATAAAATGAAATCCGAAAGGAGACTCGAAAATTTCTGATATTTCACCAGGCTTTAACCTAAAAGCAACGGCTTCAAATTCGGGTACAAAGGCACCACGTGCAATTCCATCATACTCTCCACCTGTTTTCACAGAACCGGGGTCTTCCGTATAAAGAGTGGCTATAACACTCATGCTTTCTCCATTGAGTACACGTTGCCGATAGCCTTCCAATTTTGCACGGGCTGCTTTTTTGGCTTCATCAGTTACTCCGGGCTTTTTAATCAACTGACAAATTTCAACCTCCGTATTTATTAAGGGTAAACTATCTGAAGGAATGGAATTATAATAAGCTCGCACATCAGCAGGAGATACTTTAATTTCACCTGTTACTTTGCTTTGCATTTGTTGTGCTACCAATATATTTCTAATATCATCGCGCATTTCTTCTTTATATTGTTTAACACTTTTTCCATAAAAAGATTCAAACCTTTCTTCAGAACCAAACTGTCCTAAGTAGTAATTCATCCGCCTGTCCATTTCGGCGTCAACCTGCTCTTCTTTAACATGCACACTATCTTTTTCTGCCTGAGCCAATAATAGTTTTTGGTACAGCAATTCATCAAACATAGCGCAACGTAAGGAGTCGGTAACTTTACCACCGTTGGCAACCATCCCTTTCATTTCCCTTTCTAATTCAGAACGCAATACAATGTATTTTCCTACCACACCGATTGTTTTATCGATGTTTTGCTGAGCAAATGATACTAAAGACAGATGCAACAAAACGATATAGGTAAAGCACTTCCTCATGAAGGATTAATAAACTTCAAAGTTATTACTTTCTTTGGCTTGACTAAAAATAGACTGTTTCATTTCTTCAATCAAACTTAGCTTGCGTTTGTTTATAATTATCTAACGGATGTTTTCTTTTTCAAAGCTTAATGGAGAAGGATTGTTCTTGATTTTAAATTCTTTAATATTCAGGTAATAATTAAACAACGTATCGCTCAATTCTATTTGCCTGCTGGTTTTTAAAAGCAACTCAGGGTTATAATCATGCAACGGAATTTCTTTCATTACATCATCTAATAAAAGCCATGTATTCTCATCCAAAAAAAAATTATCGGCATATTGTATGCAGTATTTTTTAAGATTATCCTGATCTTTTATATCTTTTGAAAGGTACCATTTCTTTACTTTATCAGCGTTGGGAGTCTTCTTATTTATCTTAACGTAAGTTACCTTCACAATATTGTCTTTAAGCATAAAGTTTTGTTCGTGCTCATTATAGTATACTTCTATATCTTGCCCACTAACAGCGGTATCTAATTTTTGATGTACTAACTCGGTTTCATATCTATACACCAACAGGTTCTTACGATACTCATCCATTTCTTTCTGAATATCTTTTTCATCTTCGGATAAATTACCTTCTGCCTGATGCAGAATCAACTCGTTTGTAATCCATTGCTGGATATAGGACTTTACAAATATCTCGCTATCCTTTGGGCTGCTGTTTTTAGGAAGAATTAATTTAATATCTTCCATATAAAGTTTTTTTTCAAACACCCGTGCAACAGGCTTTTCTTTGCTATCAGTGCTTTCTGCCTTTTCTGTTTTACAAGAAAAAGCAAGTAACACAACAACGGGTATGATGAATTTAATTCTCACGCGAAGCAAAGATACATTTAAAGGAAACAGGTAAATTAAGAGTAGGCATCAGGTAGTAAATACTACTCAATACTCGTCTTAAAAATCGAACTTAGCTTTGTGGTCGTCTATGTTTGCCATGGTTTTAAGTGCTTCCATGGCTTCATAATCTACACGAGAAGAAAGACCGGTGTTGGTTGCATTTTGTATGGCTTTAGAGTAAGCCCCCGCTGCTGATTTTTTATCAGTAACACACATTACATAAACCGCATTTTGCCCTTTTAATGCTTTAGATAGTGTGTTTGGTTTTAAAACGCCTACCGCACCACACATAGCATCTTCTTTACCTAATCCGGTAACTGCATAACTGCCAAAAGACAATCCATTCATGGTTTCAACTTGCAATTTCATTTTAGAAGCTAAGTCATCCGTAGTTTTAGTTCCCACAAGATTTGCATCAAACTCTTTCATAAAGCCTTCTGCCTTCTTATCCTTTTTTGCAAAAAGCGTTACTTCATCTTTTACCTGAGCAAGTGGAGCAATACCTTTTTCTTTTACTTCGCTTACTTTAGCCACTACAAAACGTGTGCCGAATTGGAATGCCGAAGAAACATCTCCTTTTTTAGCCTGATAAATCCATCGGATTAACTCTTTTGGGTTTTCCATGCCGGGAACTTGTTTGTCTCCTTCTTTGATATTATCCGCTAAGCGTTTGTTAAGTTTGTTTTCTTCAATACCTTTATCAAAAAGTTCGGCAGTATTATATTTGCCTGCAAACTCACTTGCTTTAAGGTTAATATCGTTAAGTGTTTTATCACTTGGTTGTATTTTATGCTGAATTGTTGCCAGTTTGTATTTTAAGGATACACCTTTACTTACTTCCAGCACTTCCATAATATGATACCCAAATTGAGATTCTACAACACCCAATTCTCCTTTTTTACCTTGCAAACCAAAGTCTTTAAAGGGTTGTACAAAACCACTTTTTTCGTTCATCCAACCATAATCTCCGCCTTTACCCGGGTAATCTTCATTTTCTTTTTTGCCGGGAGGTGTTTTTTTACCGCCATCGTCAGAGAAGTTCTTTACGTATTCAGGAAATAATTTCACATCCTTTTTAAGAAGTGTAAGCAAACTATCTGCCATCTTCTTTGCCTGAGGTTTGGTGCGTTTCAAATCTTTATCTGCAGCACCCGAACCGGCATAAGCAATAAGTATGTGGCGTACCTTGGCAGAGTCAAGCACATCAGCCTTGCCTTCAAATTTAATAACCTTAATTACTCGGTTCTCCTGATAAGGACCATAAACAGCACCTTTTTCAGCCGTGAAGATAGAAGAATCGACATCAGGACTAACCATGTTCTTTTTAAACAAACCAATATCAATCTTGTTGTCATCGTTCTCAGCTTGCATCAATGCAGAGTCTTCGCCAAGCGTTTTTTTAGTTTTCCAATCGTTTGCAATGTCTGTCATTTGCTTTTTAATATCAGCAATATCATCCGGTGTAGGGAAAGCATCAAAAGCTACGTAATCAATCTTACGGGTAGTTTCGGTGTTTTTAAATAAGTAAGCGTGGTCGTTATAATAAGCCTGAATATCATCGTCACTTAATTTTACTGCCGAATCGGATACGGTGCTATAACGTTTAGCTACATAACTAACACTGTAATTTGTGCTTTGTTTTTCAAACTCTGCTCTGCCCTCTGCTTCTGTAGTATATAAACCTTTTTTTAGCAAGCCATTATACTTCTCTGCCAGGCGGGTATCGTGTACATAATCTTCTACCTTTTTCCAATAAGCTTCTTGCTCAGGCGTCATTTGTTGTACAAAGCCGGCAAGTTTAGCAGGGTCAAGCGAACCATCAGGCTTAGCAAAGTTAGGATAGGCCTTGCCGGTTTGTTTATCGCTAAGCTGAGAAACCACAATTTGATGCGGGTGCGTAACCATCAGGTCATACATTTCATCGTCGCTCACGTTTACACCAACTGTTTTGTAAGCTACCTTTAGTACATCATCAGCCACAAACTCGTTCCACACCTGGTCAACCAAGTTTTGTTTGGTTGCTTCATCTACCTTTTGTCCGTTTTGCTCGTAGGTTTGTTCGGCAGTACGTAACTTAGTCTGAAAATCGTTATAATCTATATTCTTTCCGGCAATGGTGCCCACGGTACGCTCGTTAGTGCCAAACAACGAACGACCCGAACTTAGGGCACTTTCTAACACAAAAATGATAAGGGCAAGGGCAATAATACCAACCAGTAAGCCTGTTTTGTTTCTAATTTTTTCTAATACGCTCATATTCTTACATAAAATTAAGGGGTGCAAAGATAAAAAAACACCCGAAATGCAAAAATTTAATTATTGGGGTTTATTGCCGCTATTTTAGCATAACCACAGGAACACTCAAAAGGTTAAAAATACCTAATTAGCGCATTATTATCTATAATTAACGGTGTGTGTTTTATTCTTTAAATTACATTTGCTTTAAAATAAACCCTTAAAACAATCAAATAAATGAAAACACTAAAAATTGGAATCCTTGCGTTGCTTATGTCAATTGGCAATTTTGTATTTGCACAACAACAAGGCGGCAAAACCGCTGAAGAAAGAGCAACTGCTCACAGTCAAAAGCTTACCCAGGAACTTGGCCTAAATGCCGATCAGCAAAAAAGCACCTATACAGCTTGCCTTACACGCGCCCAACAAATGGAGGCCGACAGAGCAAAAAACCAAGGTGACAGAGATGCTATGAGAGCTGGTCGTAAGCAAATTGAGCAAACTTTTGAAACCAGTATGGGTCAAATATTAACTCCTGAACAAAAAACAAAGTGGGAACAAATTAAAGCGGATGAAAAAGCTAAACGTCAGCAAGGTGGCGGTGGCCAAAGAGGCGGAGAGTAAACACATAATTGGTTAATATGCGGGGAAGCCTTTTGGATGTAATGTTCAAAGGGCTTCTTTGTTTTACCGGATTAAAATATTTTGCGTATTTAATTAAAGTAGTATCTTTGCCCTCCTTTTTTAGGAGTACAAATGGCCGAAAGGAAGTTTATTATCCGTTTAAACGGATTGCCCGTAGGAAACCATCTGTACGAATTTAAAGTAGATAACACGTTCTTTGATACCCGCGATTATTCAGACATTAAAGGGGCTAATGTAAACGTTGAGGTTGAGTTGCTAAAGCAAAACAATCTTATAAACCTTACTTTTAACCTAAGCGGCACCCTAAGCGTTTTGTGCGACAGATGCACCAAGCCTTATGATGTAGAGATAGACTCGGTAGAAAAAATGCACCTGCGTTTTGGAAACCCTGATGAACCTCATGCCGAAGATGTGTTTGTTTTGCCTCACGGCGAAAACGAACTGGATGTATCGCCACCGCTATATGAGTTTATTGCCCTTGCACTGCCAACCCGCTTGGTACCCTGCGAAGAAGATGAAACTTTTGTATGCGATGAAGAAACACTAAATAAACTAAACAATATTTCTGTAGACGAACCCGAGCCAAAACCGGAAACATCTATTTGGGATAGATTAAAAAACATAAATAATAACTAGTAAATAAAATAAGTCATGCCAAATCCTAAACGAAAACACTCGAAAGCCCGCACGCGTAGCCGCAGAGCTACCTATAAAGGAGCCGTTCCAACGCTTGGCGTTGACCAAACAACAGGCGAAGCCCATTTATGGCATCGCGCACATTGGTACGAAGGTAAACTTTACTATAAAGGAAAAGTAGTAATGGAAAAAGCCATTAAATAAGATTAATACAAAATCAACGAAAAACAGGCTAAAAACCTGTTTTTTTGCTTTAAAAGGGTTTTTATTAGCAAATAATTGCACTTTTTGTGTTAAAAACTAAAATATTTACGATTGGATTTTTATAAAAAAATTAGTTCCTTAGCCGCCTCTTAAAAAAACAGACTATTTAGTTAAACGTGAAAATAGGATTAGATATAATGGGAGGCGATTTTGCTCCCAACAACGAACTCGAAGCCGCTATCTTAGCCTCCAAAGAACTATCTTCTGATATAAAAATTGTTCTTTTTGGTGATAGCGACGTAGCTAAAAAATGCCTCGCTCAAAAAGGCATAGAACCCAATACCTTTGAGTATGTGCATACTACTGATGTGATACAGATGGGGGAACATCCTACCAAAGCATTAAGCCATAAACCAAACTCAAGTATAGCATTAGGCTTTAAATACCTTAAAGAAACCAAAATTAATAGCTTTATAAGTGGCGGTAACACCGGTGCCATGATGGTGGGGGCCATGTTTTCGGTAAAAGTAGTTCCGGGGGTTATTCGCCCGAGCATAGGCACTATTCTTCCTAAAGAAAGCGGCAAAATTGGTTTTATGTTGGATGTGGGTACCAATGCCGATTGCAAACCGGATGTGTTGTATCAGTTTGGTATTTTAGGTTCTTTATTTGCCGAATTTGTGTATAAAGTAACTAAACCCAAAGTAGCTCTTTTAAATATTGGTGAAGAAGCCGAAAAGGGAAACTTAGTATCGCAAGCGGCCTATAATTTAATGAAGGAGAGTAAAGATTTTAATTTTATTGGAAATGTAGAAGGGCGCGATTTGTTTAATGATAAATCAGATGTAATAGTTTGTGAAGGATTTACAGGCAACATTGTTTTAAAAGCCTGCGAATCTTTTTACAGCACGATAAAAAGAAGAAATAAATCGGATGAGTTTTTTGACCGAATGAATTACGAGATATATGGAGGCACACCTATATTAGGTATAAACTCTACTGTAATTATATGTCATGGAATATCAACTCCAACGGCTATAAAGAATAGTATTTTTTTAGCGAAAGATATTTCGGATGCAAACTTGCCTGAAAAAATAAAAGAAGCATTTAATTAGATGATACGAGCAGCCATAACAGCAGTTGCAGGCTACGTGCCCGATTACATTTTAACTAACCAAGAGTTAGAAAAAATGGTTGATACTACCGACGAGTGGATTATCAGTCGCACAGGTATTAAAGAGCGCCGTATATTAAAGGAACCCGGCAAAGCCACATCTGATATGGCAAGTGCAGCTGTTTTGAGATTGTGTGAAAAAAGAGGTATCTCTCCATTGGAAATAGACCTTCTGATATGTGCTACCGTTACCCCCGATATGGTTTTTCCGGCAACAGCTAATATTATTTGTGATAAAATAGGTGCAACCAATGCTTGGAGTTATGATATAGGAGCTGCTTGTAGTGGGTTTATTTATAGTTTAATTACAGGTGCTCAGTTCATACAAAACGGAACCTACAAAAAAGTAGTTATTGTAGGTGCAGATAAAATGAGTTCTATTTTAGATTACGAAGACCGCTCTACCTGCGTTATTTTTGGTGATGGGGCCGGAACAGTTTTATTAGAACCTACTGCAGAAGAAGTAGGCATACAGGATTTTATATTAAAAACGAATGGCGCAGGCAGACAACATCTGCACATGAAAGCAGGTGGTTCATTGATGCCTCCTTCGCACGAAACAGTAGATAAAAAATTGCATTATGTTTACCAGGAGGGGCAGCCTGTTTTTAAACATGCTGTCTATAATATGTCAGAGGTATCAGTAGAAATCATGGAACGTAACAAATTAAGTTCCGATGATATAGCTTATTTGGTTTCCCATCAGGCAAACAAGCGTATTATTGATGCTACCGCAGAACGCATGGGACTTGGTGCCGAGAAAGTGCTTATGAATATTGAACGGTATGGAAATACTACTGCAGGCACCGTTCCTCTTCTACTAATGGATTACGAAAAAAAGTTTAAAAAAGGAGATAACCTCATCCTTTCTGCCTTTGGCGGAGGGTTTACCTGGGGAGCTATCTGGTTAAAATGGGCTTATTAATTATAATACACAATTAAACTACATATCAACTAATAAAAAACACAAACATGAAACTAACCGAAATCCAAGATTTAATAAAATTTGTAGCTAAATCGGGTGTAAGCGAAGTAGAGCTTGAAACCAAAGAGGTTAAAATTGTTATAAAAACTCCTGCGGGTAGAAAGAATGAAACGCAAGTTGTATATCAGCAAGCAGCACCAACTCAACAATATATTCAGTCTGCACCCCAACAAGTTGTTCAGCAACCTGCGGCTGAGGTTAAAGCAACTGCTTCAACTCCACCAGCCGCTTCAGGAAATGACGAGAGTAAATACCTAACCATTAAATCACCAATGATTGGTACTTTCTATCGCTCTTCAGGTCCCGACAAACCTTTATTTGTAAATGTTGGCGATGAGATTGTTATAGGCAAAGTGGTTTGTATCATTGAAGCGATGAAATTATTCAATGAGATTGAAAGTGATATAAAAGGTAAAATTGTAAAAGTGTTGGTAAACGATGCTACTCCTGTTGAGTACGACCAACCTCTTTTCTTGGTTGATCCTAGTTAATTTGTTTTTGGTATTACTGATAACAATCGTATAATTATTTTAATGTTTAATCACCAAATTGAATATCTGTGTTTAAAAAAATATTAATTGCCAATCGCGGAGAAATTGCACTGCGTGTTTTGCGTACCTGCCGAGAAATGGGTATAAAAACAGTAGCTGTTTATTCTACTGCCGATAAAGATTCTTTGCATGTTAAGTTTGCCGATGAGGCTGTTTGCATTGGCCCGCCACCCAGCAAAGATTCTTATTTAAGCATGTCGAGCATTATTGCTGCTGCTGAGATTACTAATGCAGATGCCATACACCCGGGTTATGGTTTCTTATCAGAGAATGCAAAGTTTTCTGAAATATGTCGCCAGAACAACATTAAGTTTATTGGTGCATCACCCGAAATGATTAATGCTATGGGCGACAAAAGCAACGCCAAAGCTACCATGATAAAAAATGGCGTGCCTTGTGTTCCGGGTTCTGATGGATTGTTGGAAAGTGCTGAGCAGGGGAAGGAATTAGCTAAAGACATTAAATATCCTGTAATTATTAAAGCTACTGCCGGTGGTGGTGGTAAAGGGATGCGCATTATTTGGAAAGAAGAAGATTTTCAGGCTGCTTGGGATAGCGCTACACATGAAGCTTCTGCAGCATTTGGTAACGGTGCCATGTATATGGAAAAATATATTGAAGAACCACGTCATATAGAAATACAAATTGTGGGCGACCAATATGGAAAAGCCTGCCATTTAAGCGAGAGAGATTGTTCGGTGCAACGCCGCCATCAAAAACTGGTAGAAGAAACACCTTCTCCGTTTATGACCCCCGAATTGCGTGATGCTATGGGCGATGCTGCTGTTAAAGCTGCCCTGTCTATAGGCTATGAAGGTGTAGGTACCATTGAATTTTTGGTTGATAAGCACCGCAACTTCTACTTCATGGAAATGAATACTCGTATACAAGTTGAGCATCCTATTACCGAAGAAGTTATTGATTATGATTTAATTCGCGAGCAAATATTAGTAGCGGCTGGTGTTCCTATTTCGGGTAAAAATTATTATCCGCAATTGCATGCTATTGAGTGTCGTATTAATGCGGAAAATCCTTTTGATAATTTCAAACCATCTCCCGGAAGAATTACAACACTGCATACTCCAGGTGGACATGGAGTGCGTGTAGATAGTCATGTTTATAGTGGTTATTCAATCCCTCCAAATTACGACAGTATGATTGGTAAGCTGATTACCGTTGCACAAACCCGTGAAGAAGCTATAGCCAAAATGTATCGCGCGTTAAGTGAGTATGTAATAGAAGGAATTAAAACCACTATTCCTTTCCACATGAAGTTGATGCAAAACGAAGACTTTAAGAAAGGAAATTATACCACTAAGTTTTTAGAGACTTGGGATTTTAAAGAATAAGCCAAAACTTATTTATTACTTTTCTGCTTTTAAATATGGAAAGCGACTCTTTAAGTTATTGATGGGGTTTTCCATCAGTTTCCACGAAATGTGTGCCATAATAAATGTAATCATATATAGCACAATAAAGATTATATATTTATTAGTAGTTGTATCCAGCCCAATTTTACCGGCTAAATAATTCCAAAATATACTCGGTACAAATAGGTGAAAAACATATAAACCATAGGAAATTTTACCGGAATAAACCACAAACTTATTTTCTAAAATATATTTGAGAAGCCCTGTAAATTTATTTTGAGAAGCATAGTTTATAACAATGACCGACATAAGGGCAAAAATAACGTTATCTACAATTTCGTTTACCCACGCTATTTTATTAAAATAAGTTAGATAATGAAAAGAAAAATATAAAATTACACCTACATAAACCCAGGTAATTTTAGTTAAAAAAGAAATTACATTTTTTCTATAAATATTCCAATAAGAAATCAATGCCCCAATACCTAAGGCATGCATACAGCTTAAAGTAAAATAAGAATTCGCCATCCATTTATCAGAATGGTAAGTAAACAAATAAATTTTGGTAAGTACTGAAATGCTGATTAAGCCTAGGATTATTTTCTCACTGTATTTAGTAGGAATTAAGATAACAAGCCATGGCCAAAACAAGTAAAATTGTTCCTCAACAGCTAAGGACCAAAAGTGATTAAACTCTCCTACATACACATTGTGAATAGATTGGTATATGTTAGAAGTAAATGTAACCAGCCATGGAAAAATTTCGCGGGTATTTTTATAAGAAATTAAATAAAGAAGGAAAATGGTGGTAAAGTAAAGTGGAAATATTCTTAATACCCTTCTTATATAAAAAGATTTTATCAATGTGGTTTTAGGAATAGAAAACTCAACATATTTAATCTTATTTTTTAATAAGATATCTGTTATCAGATACCCACTTAAAACAAAAAACAAAGTAACACCATTACCAAAAGGAAAGCCCTGAACAATAGGTCGGTTAATTTGCCATTGCAACCAATGCCCTATCATAACCGAAAGAATGGCAAAAAAACGCAGCCCATCTAGTTGAATGATATACGCGTTGTTGCTTTGCTTTTTTATCTCATCCATACACTAATTTTCTAGCCGCAATGGATATAATTTAATAGTGCCCAAATTATAAGTAGGTATTCCGTTTTCGGTAATAAGCGGTATTTTATCCCAATCAAATTCCTGTCGGCAGCAACTCATTTCGGTTGCAGAAGTCATAGAATGATAAATCTTATAATTTCCGTAAATAATAAAAGAGCCATCTGCTTTTGAAAATGTTATGTTTGAGTTTCCAAACCCCTGATCCCAACCCACAGCACCACCACCTTCAATAGGTTGACCACTATTTCCGTTTATCAATCTACCCTTAACGGCATATTGATTCAATCCATCGTAATTATAATAATTATCTCTACAATCGCATCCTTCAGTTTTTTGTTTGGTATCAAAGTTTTTAAATACGAATGCGGCAGATTTCACTGTTCCGTTAATTATAAGATCTTTTTTAGAAGTGGCAGTAGTCCCTTTATTATTTACCAAGCCTAAAAAATTAGATTGAAACTGATACCATTGTGTATCCTTGTATTGCCACCAAGAGAAACCACTTGCACCACAATTTATGGCACGATGCAAAAACTTTAGTGCATACATTTTTTGCACATCATAACTGATAGAATCGTTATCAGCAGAAAAACCTGTTTCTCCAACAACCCAAGGAGTTTTTACATATTTACCGTACCAGTATATTTCATTTTCCACCTCTCCTTTATGAAACTCATACGGATGGATAGAAAGAAAGTCTACATCCAATATATTGGGGTCCCATTCAAACATTTCCCGTGTGCCAGTTAAGCCAATAGTAAATAGTTGATTAGGCGCATATATACGACTAAACTTTTTCCACCCCTTTACAATCGTAAATACATCTTCTTTTCTTCTCTCTGCGCGGTCAAAATACAAAGGTTCATTAAAAAAATCCCAGGCCAAAATCGCTTTTTCATCTTTAAACTGCTGCAAAAGTTTTGATACATAAGTATCTGTAAGGGCATTTATATCTGGTTCCTTTTTTGTCAAAACAATGGACTTAAGGCCAACCTCATCCAACACTTTAAACATATCACCCAAAGCCTGAAAGTATTTTTCTAAAATCTCCCCTTCCAAAACAACCGTGGTATCTCTTCCAACATCAACAAATTTAGTAATGGCATTATGGTCTACTTTATATTCAGCTATTCCATATAATCTCACAGCATTAAAGCCAAGATCTTTTATCATTTGCAAATCAGCCTTTAGTCTTAGAAGAGCCGATTCTTTGGTATATATCAGTTTCTTATCGTCAAAACCTGTATTAGATGGCCTTATCCACATAGTATGGTTACCCATCATTAATTCTGTACCATAATTTAATATCATGGGATAAAAATCTTTGTCATCAAGTTTAAAGGTCTTTTCGTCCATATACACAAAACCGGGCTTGTGGGGAATCTCATGACGACACGAAGTGAAACCGCTAACCAGTAAGCAACTAAAAAAGGAGTAAATAAATAATTTACGAACTACATCTAAGAAACGCATATAAATTTTTAAGTTGCCAAAAATAACAATTTATTGATAAGTGTCAAGTCTTGAGATATGAGGAAGAAGTTAATATAACTATCTTTATCCGCTTAAAATCTAAATATTAATTTCAAGTCTGCTATTTCAACTATTACATAAACTATGCGTTTAAAAGTAATTTATAATGTGTTTTTTATTAGCGTGCTAGCTTGTTTTTTCTTTACCTGTACATCACATGTAGTTTCTAATACAGGTATATCGAACACCCCTTTGTCAAAGGATAGTGCCTACGACGTATTTTTAGTAGCAGGTCAGTCAAATACCTATTGGGGTTTGGGTTATGATTCTACTAAAGATAAAGGAGCAGATGATATCTACCAGCTTGGCAGACTTGAACCAAACAATTTAAAAATAATAGCCGCCAAAGAACCCTTGCATCATTTTAACCCTAAACCGGATAGAGTAGGTTTTGCACTAACTTTTGCTAAACTATATCAAAACTATATACAACATGCGCACAATATTTTAATTGTGCCCTGCGGTATGGATAATACAGGGTTTGATGGTGAAGGTTGGCATAAAAAGGATTTTTTATATGATGATGCCCTTAGTCGAATTAATTATGTGTTTAAAAAATATCCTAAAAGCAAATTAGTAGCTATACTTTGGCATCAAGGAGAAAAGGATGTAAATTACAAAGGCTACCAAAAAGATTTAGATACGCTGATTGTACAGTTTCGAAGAGAGATAATAACTGCAAGCAACAATACCCCTTTTATTCTAGGTGGTATGGTACCCTATTGGACGGATCTAAAAGAGGTTCGAAAAAAACAACAGGCTATTATTAGTAATACTACCAACCGTTTACCCAACATAGGCTATGTTGACCCCTACCTACCTACTAGAATACAAAAACCAGACAACACCCTTGATACCGTGCATTATAATGCCAACGGACAAAGAGAAATGGGTAAGCGCTATTTTGAAGTGTTTAAGAAAATGAGTGAACATAACTAGTATAAGTGATTATAGTATAAAAAAATTAAGTATGCCTGCAAACGAAAAATTATCCATTATTATTCCTGCTTATAATGAAGCAAGAACTATTCACCTGATTTTAAATAAAGTTTTAGACGTTACTCTCTTAAATAATATAGAAAAAGAAATCATTATTGTAAACGATTTTTCTACCGATACTACAAAAGAAGTTATTGAACAATATATAACCCAACACCCAAGTAGCAATTTTCAACTTTTTAATCAGGAATTTAATCAGGGCAAAGGTGCTGCTTTACATAAAGGTATATCCATGGCTACTGGCAATTACCTTATTATTCAGGATGCTGATTTGGAATATGACCCTAATGAATACAACGTTTTATTACGTCCTATGGTAGAGGGGCATGCCGATGTGGTTTATGGTTCAAGGTTTATGGGAGGAAAGCCGCACCGTATTCTTTTCTTTTGGCATAGCATAGGCAATAAATTTCTAACCTTTTTATCTAATATGCTTTCCAATCTTAACTTAACAGATATGGAAACCTGCTATAAACTTTTTAGAACAGAAATCATTCAGAAAATATTTTTGAAAGAAAAAAGATTTGGATTTGAGCCAGAAGTAACTTCAAAAGTAGCACGTATATCCAATATAAGAATTTATGAAGTAGGTATTTCTTACTATGGCCGTACGTATGAAGAGGGTAAGAAAATAGGTATGAAAGATGCCATACGCGCTTTGTATTGTATGATAAAATATAGTTTCTTCGACCGTAAGCTTTATAAATAACAAGCCTTATTCAACTACTATTGTTCTAAACCCGAGAAAATTATAGCTATGTTCAGATAAAAATATCTAATTTGAAAAAGACATAGCTATATTTAAATAAAGGTATCTATTTCTAAAAAACATAATAATAACTAAATAAAACAGAGGTAAACCTGCCTTACTTAGCCAGTATTAATTTAAACTTTTCGTTCTTACCTAAAGTATTACCATTTGCAAAAATCTGTTGCGTTTTTTCATCTATACTTAAATACTTTCCATTGGCAGCTTTAAGTGTAATAAAATTATTAGCTAGTTTTTCCATTGTAAAAGTTTCCCATTCTGCTATCGCAACAGATGAGTTGGTTAGCACATTTGTACCAGCTAAGTTTGCAGATAAGAATTTAAGTTTATAAGAATATATAGCTACTTGACTATTTTCTAAATCTAAGAGTGAAAAAGTTTCCCAACCGGAGGATTGATCTCTGTTTGCCATAACAAGTCCTTCTTCCGAACCACCCGCACATAAATATTTATTATTAGATGCCTGCAATTGAATAATTTTTTTATTTCTATATATGTTTTTTGCTTCATTTTTGATAGTATCAATAGGTGTATTCTTATTCCATTTAGGGTTACGCTTAATAAAATCTAAAATCCCATTCAAAATTCCTTTATCAGATGCGTGGTCGAAATAAAAATCGGTCACGCCATAAGGAAAAATATGCATGGTTCCTATATTACCAAAAAGAATTACATAATCTGCGCTTTGTAATTCATCTATTATGCTGACGTTTTTATTTAAATCAATAGTAGCAAAAATATCTGTAGGAATGGGTTGCCATTGTATAAAATGTAAAGGATATGCATAATCTGAGAAATAAAACCAAAATCTGGAATCTTCTGAGAAAATATTTTTTAATATTTGTAGGTTTTGTAAAGTCCAGAAAAAGCTGTCTCCTATAATAATAACCTTTGGTTTGTAATTTCTACTTGTTGATTGAACAAATTGGTATTTTGGGTAGACGTACTGTGGCTGACCAACATTGAAAAACAGATTTAAAGAAGTTTCAATATCTGCATCAGAATGACGCGCGGTATCAGAAAATTCGACACCTATTCTTTTAAATTTTGGAAATGACTTCTTCAATGATTTTTCCATGTAACTTATCAAAGAGTCCTGCACAAAAGAAGCGGCGTATAGAGACCAATGAAATCCGGTCTTTGTAAACATGGGATATTGATACTCATTTCTTAGTTTACTTATATATGGACAAAAATCAATAACAGGGATTCCTTCTTTGCGATACCCTTTAATAAAATCATCATAATTTGTAAATGATTTTTGTTTTCCCAAATATTCAGCAGGAAGGTAATCGGGATAAATACCTTCTTTAGAAGGTGCTATAACCGTTAAAAAATGCCCTCCGTTTTTTTCTATGCTTTCCTTTAAAAACTTAACTTTTTCAATAACCGCCTTGTTGTGTTCCTTTCCATTATAAATAATTCCTAATGTTTTTTCAACGGATGGAAAATTAAAAATGATTCCATTTTTTCCTCCAAGATTATCTGCTACACTTAAATCATTAAATAAAATATTATCTATACTGTTTCTGGTTTTTACAAAAAACCCTCTAAAACCAAAATTGTAGTTCTCATAATTTTCAAAATGTTTTTGAAACTTTAAAGCATTTAATGAATCTACGGAAAAAGCAGGTATGGTTGGTTTTATAAAAGCGCCTGTTAATTTTGGTTCTTTAAGAAACCTTGTTAACTCCTGAAAAATTGGTAACCAAAGTAATGCAAAAAGAAAAACAAACAATACTATTTTCAGTTTATGCTGCATTTATTTAAAACCTAAAATATATAAAGGGATTAAAATCACTACAGGTTATTTCTCCAATGCAAAGGGTCATACATAAAATAATTAACAATACTCTAAAAGCAGTACGCCCAAAGCTTATATTTTGCAAACCCGCACTAATTTCTGTTTTCTTTGCTTTATATATTATAGGAATAAAAGATAAGATTGTTGCCAGTATGATTATAAATACTAAATGAGTAGAAAAATAATGCTCTTCTTTTGAAGAAAAGGAAAACATCTTTCTTAAAAAGCATATTGCCTGATTCATATTTTTGGCACGAAATAACACCCAGCCTATTACAACAATAAAAAAAGTAAACAGAACTCTAAAGAAAACACCAATTTTTGATGTGATTTTAAGAAGGAATAAGCGCTCGATGGCAAGAAAAAAACCATGATAAGCTCCCCATGCAATAAAAGTCCATTCGGCACCATGCCATAAACCAGAGATTAAAAACACCACCCATAAATTAAAATATAAACGTGCGCCAGATACTTTATTTCCTCCTAAGGGTATGTATAAATAATCGCGCATCCACCTGCTTAAAGAAATATGCCACCTGCGCCAAAAGTCGGTAATGCTTTGAGCTATATAAGGATTATTAAAATTTTCAGGAAATGTAAAGCCCATCATTTTGGCAAGCCCGATTGCCATATCTGAATAACCTGAAAAATCAAAATATATTTGAAAGGTATAGGTAATTGCCCCCATCCACGAAAGAACAAAATCTAATTCATCTGCTTGTAAAGTAAATATCCTGTCGGCTTCTTTACCTAAAACATTCGCAATTAACACTTTCTTAGCCAAACCAATCGCAAATCGCAAAAAACCAAGTAATACTTCATCCACATTAAACCTTTTATCTCTCCCTTCAATTTGGTCAGAAATTTCGTTATACCTGATAATGGGACCCGCAATAAGTTGAGGAAATAATAATATATAAAGGGCATAATCTGATATTTTCTTCATGGGGGGTTTTACTCCTCTGTACACATCTATTATAAAACTTAATTGATGAAAAGTAAAAAACGAAATTCCTATAGGCAGGGCAATCTGTAAAAGTTCTATTGGTTTTATTCCAAAAGAACCCAACATGGCATTTGTATTATCTACAAAAAAGTTAGCGTATTTAAAATATAAAAGAAAGGCTAAGTTAATAATTACAGAAAAAACCATCAAACGTTTTTGTAAGCGGTTTTCTTTTAAACCAACAATAATGTGCGCTATGCAAAAATTAAAAATAATTGTCTCTAATAATGCAAATACAAATTGTGGTGCCCCCCATGCATAAAAAAAGATGCTTGCAAAAACAATGAAATAATTCTTCAGGAATACTGGTATCAGAAAATAAGCAGTAAAAAATAAAGGCAGAAAATATATTAGAAAAAAGGTGCTGCTAAAAAGCATATTTATTCAATCTTATCTGTAGTAAATACCAATTTAAATTTCTAATTATTACTCATAGTGTTTTCAAAAATTAGTTTGCCTTTTGTTTAACTATTTTAATTGCTAACTGATTTAGATTGTGGGGCTTTAATATATTTCACTAAGTAATTATTCGCTGATTGATAATTATGGTATAAAATATCTGTTGATTGATAATGATGTATAATTTCCCATTCTTCATGAGGAAAATTATTAAAATCCCTCTCTACAAAATAAAAATACTCGTTTTCGTACATTTCTGCCTGAATGTAATCCATAGTTACCCAATCCCACTTCCAAATTTTTACATAAAATTCAAGTGTAGAAAAAAACATCCAATACCCTCCCAAGGTAATTTTTGCAGAGGGATCACATTGTTTAATCTTACCAAGGTCTGTCAGCATATCTTTTGTGTATCTTTCACATGACCACTTATAATACCAGCTTAAATTAAGCGAATAACAAGTATGCCAAAAAAACAAAGTAGTTAAAAGAACTAATAATCCAGAAGTTATATACTTATAGGAATATACTAATATATCTATTATAAGAAAGCTGCCCATTAAGATAAATATGGGGTACAAAAAAACAGCAAACCTTTCCATCATAAAAGGGGTATCAAGAAAGAAATGTTGTAAAACAGAAACCAATACAATTAAAAAAAGGTTCAGCCCAAAGAAGAGAACAAATTTTTGAGTTAAGTTGATAGGTTTCTTTCTGAAAATATATAGTACGCTTCTTATCATAAAAAGGACAGAGAACCCAACAACCAATATTTTACAACCTATTATGATATAGTATTGATAGGGTGAAAAATAGGAAAACGTTTCTGCCATTGAACCTACAGTATCAATCCAAAAGCCATCTATACCTCCAAAGAAGAGTAGTTTGAGTTGAATTATCTTTCGGATAGGTTCATAGCACAAGGCTAATAAAAGAAAAAAAAAGATAAGGTTAATATAATTTGCCTTCCATAACCCTTTGAAAGAAAAATTGTGTTTAAAAACAAAAAACTGAAGAAGGTTGTGGGTAAAAATAAAAACAAGAACCAAACTAATAAGGGCAAAATTTGCAATGGCAGCTAGACAAACAAACAATAGAGTCAAAATATGATATTTGTTTTTTTGATCTTCTATGTACCTACAGTAAAAATAAAACCCGCTCATCATTAATGCAATGGCAATACCATAGCCACGCGCTAATGAAAAGAAATCTATCATAAACGGGTTTCCATTCATTAGGATAAAAAACAAAATCACTACCGGTGGTTTACTATATCTATTAAATATTTTAAATGAAAAAATAAGATAGAAAATATGCGCAATAATATTGGGTAAGCGAAGTATAAGTTCTGATGTGCCAAACAATACCTGAAAAAGCTTCATAAGAAGAGTATTCAGAATATGATTGTTGGTACCTGGGTTTTGGTATGAAATAATGTCAATAAAAGAGTCATTTACCCAGTGAAGATAAGTATCGCTCTCATCCATAGTAAAAGAAGCATGAGAAGCTTTATATATATCAAAAACAATGAGTATAATTGTTATAAGAATGAAAGCTACAGAATTTATTTTTTTCGCAAAATTCATACGTCTTTAATCCTTCTTTACCCCTGCCAAGGCATCTAATACAGATGAAACAATAGATAATACTATACTAAATAAAAGTGCCGGAATAAATCCATTTACATGAAACCCTTCTACTAAATGTTTGGCTAAAATAATAATGAGTGCATTTATTACTAAATAAAAAAAACCAAGGGTGAGAATAGTTACAGGAATAGTAAGAAAAACCAATATAGGTTTTAATACTGCATTTAAAAAGGCTAATACAACAGCTAAAATAAATGCGGTAAAAAAACTATTCCCATCTATACTAACACCGGGCAATAACCAAGCAGTAATTAAAACAGCTATAGTGGATAGGATTAATTTTAATATAAAATTCATATAATTCGCCCAAAAATAGTAATTTAGTTGTATGATTAGAGCTGTATTTTTTACATTCTTTATCTATACTAGTTGCTTTGCCCAGTATGCTAAAATGAATACTGCTCTTATGAAGGCTTTGCATACTAATATTTCAAAAACATATCCTATTTTAATTCAGGGGAATGTTAGCGTGGTAAAAGATTTTACCAGCTCTCATAATGGTTTTTTTAAATACAGCGCCGGAAACATAAGCTCTGTGTGCCTTACAGGTCAGGCTATTCAAAAATTATCCAAGAATCCACAAATTAAACGAATAGAGTATTATGTAAATCATTTTCGTACATTAGATGATACCTCTAACATAAAAAACAATGTACTAAAAGTTCACGAAGGAGCTTCTCCTCTATCCCAAGCTTATGATGGTACAGGAGTTATATTTGGCTTGATTGATACCGGTATAGATTTCAGACATCCTGATTTTAAGGACAGTACAGGAAAAACCCGGGTAAAATGGTTGTGGGTTCAGCAACCAAACTATACAGGAGGAGCATATACAGGGGGTGATATCCCAGAACCATTTAATTATGGAATGGAATGGAGCAATCAGAAAATAGATAGTGGTTTGTGTGGGTTTCAAGATTCGGTAGCTTTTGCTCACGGAACAAGAGTTGCCGGTATTGCTGCGGGTAATGGCAATGCTGATTCTATTTATAAAGGAGTAGCCACAAAAGCAGATATTATGTGTGTAGCTCTTGATTTTAATAGTAATGGTCCTGTTATTTCTGATGGTGTAAATTATTTAGTTAATAAAGCAACATTAGCTAATAAACCTCTTGTTATTAATATAAGTTTAGGAGATTATTACGGTTCGCATGACGGACAGGATTTACAGGCATTGCTTATAGATAGTTTAACCGCAAACATACCCGGACGTTGTGTGGTAGCCGCATCAGGTGATGCAGGAAATATACCTATTCATTTGCAGTACACCGTTAATGCCGATACTAATTTTACATTTACACGAATCCCATCTTCCAATCAAATTGACTATGGTGTATTTGCTGATACTGCCAATTTTAAAAACGTACACTATACCATTGGTGTTTACGATTCTACATATTATGTATATCAAGGTAACATAGGTTATAGAAACATTACATCGTGTTTAAATACAGTTAAAAATGATACTATCTATAATGGTGGCAGACGCATTGGTATTGTGCAAACCTATGCTTCAGTTAATAATGGAGGAACGTACGAATTAGATGTTAATATTATTGCAGATTCTATCGGGTATTTCTGGACATTTGAAACCACAGGTTCTGGTTTTTTTGATGCATGGTATGATCCCAATGGAGTTTTAGAGTTTGTTCCAATAAGTCAAATTCCTACAACGTTAGCGAGCATGCCCAGAATGACCTATTACAAAGCGCCAGATATTAATCAAAATATATGTACGAGTTTCCAATGCAGTAATAATGTAATAACAGTAGGTGATTATACGGATAGAAATGGATTTATTTCCGTAGGTGGTTTGTTTGCTACACAACCCGGTCCATTTGATTCGCTTTCTACGATGAGCAGCATTGGTCCAACCCGTGATGGACGCATTAAACCTGATGTTGCAGCAACAGGAGATAATATTGTTGCACCCGGAGCTATATGGGCTTGTCAGTATAGTGCAGGTTGTTGTCCTACTTCCGGTGCTGTTTCGCAGGATACCTTGTACACAGTATTTAACGGAACCTCTGCCTCATCTCCGAATGTAGCAGGGGTGGTTGCTTTGTATTTTCAGAAAAACCCAACAGCTACAAACTTGCAAGTTAAACAGGCTATTACAAGTTGCGCTACTATAGACCAATATACTGGAAGTAACCTGCCCAACAATGCCTGGGGTTATGGTAAATTAAATGGATATGGTACTTTGTTGTGCGATCAAACAACAAGTATAAAATCATCTATTATTTTTGAGAATGTGCAAGTGTATCCAAACCCTGCGCAACAACAAATACAATTTGTATTTAGTAATGATGCTAATAATAATGCTGATTTAACCATCTACTCTCTTATAGGTGCACAGGTTTATCAAACACATACAACTGCAAATAACATTAATGTGCCTGTGCAGCAATTGACAGATGGCTTATATTTGTACAAAATTGTAAGAAACAACACGTTTGTTTCTGAAGGGAAGTTCATTAAAAATTAAGTATGCCAAAAAAGACTTTGAAAGAAGCTATCATAAAAAAGGTTTTGAAAACCTCTGATAAAATAGCTGCAAAAAAAACAACTTTTGTTAAACACATAACAAGAATTAAAGCAGGAGATGCTGCCCCCTTCTTTGAAGGAAAAGATCAAAACGGAAATATTATTTCTTTACATGATTTTGCAGGAAAAACTTTAGTACTTTATTTTTATCCGAAAGATGATACACCGGGATGTACTGCTCAGGCTTGTAGTTTGAGAGATGAGTATACATTCTTAGCTAAAAAAGATTTTGCCGTAGTGGGAGTTAGTAAAGACAATGAAAAGTCTCATCAAAAGTTTAGTAAGAAGTTTGATTTACCTTTTCCTTTAATTGCAGATACTGATTTAAACATTATTAAAGCCTATGATGTGTGGGGCAAAAAAATGTTTATGGGAAGAATATTCGACGGTATTTTGCGTACTACCTTTCTTATTAAAGACAAAAAAATAATACGTGTTATTAGCGATGTGGATACTGAAGAGCACGCTAAGCAAGTATTGGAGGGCTAATACGTGATTAAACTCTCTGTTGTAATCATAGCTTTTAACGAAGAAAAAAACATTACCCGTTGCCTCGATTCCGTTAAAGACGTGGCAGATGATGTGGTGGTTATTGATTCTTTCAGTAAAGATAAAACCAAAGAGATTTGTTTAGCAAAAGGTGCCCGTGTTATTGAACATGCTTTTGAAGGGCATATACAGCAGAAGAACCGGGCTATTACACAGGCTTTATACCCGCATGTTTTATCGTTGGATGCTGACGAAGCGTTAGATGATGAGTTAAAGAAATCCATTTTACATGCTAAGCAGAATTGGCAGTACGATGGTTATTACATGAATCGTTTGACCAACTATTGCGGACATTGGGTAAGGCATTGCGGATGGTATCCCGATAAGAAACTTAGGTTGTGGGATAGTAGAGTAGGGGAGTGGCGCGGCATAAATCCACACGATAAGTATGAGTTGTTTGAAGGAGATAAAGCAACAGGTTACTTAAGCGGAAACATTTTGCATTATAGTTTTTATACTATTGAGAGCCACATAAAACAAATAGAATACTTTACCGATATATCCGCTAAGGCTTTGTTTGATAAAGGTCGTAAGCCTACATTCCTAAAACTATATATTAGTCCTGTTGCCAAGTTTATTGAAAGCTATTTATTAAAGCTTGGCTTTTTGGATGGTAAATATGGGTTTGAGATTTGCAAGAACTCTGCCTGGGCAACTAAATTAAAATACCATAAGTTAAAAGCTTTGTATAAAGAAAGCGGTACGTAAAATTTTATACTTTTACTTCTTAAAACATTTACTTAATAAGTATTTCAATTCATGAAAAGGATATGCTTTAGCGGACTTTTATTATTTCTTATTCTTTCTGTAAAAAGCCAAAGTAAACTTAGTGCGGGATTTGATGCTGATGAATATATGGAAGCACTGCGCATTTCTTCTCAACATTTAGATAGCCTGCACCCAACCTATACACTTCCGATAGTTGGCAATTATCAAAAAGATTATCGCTCTCCTGTGGTGGGTTTAAAAAACAGATTTGATGTTTGGGTAAAAGATAACAGCATTGGTATTATCTCCATCAGAGCTACCATAGCTGAAAGCGAATCGTGGATAGAGAATTTTTATATGGGGATGATTGGCAATGAGGGAACCATTGTAATTAGCGACAAGCAGGTTTTTAAATACAAAATAGCTGCTGATACGAATGCCTATGTTCACTTAGGATGGATGTTGGGATTAGCACACATGGCTCCTGATATTGTAGCTCGTATTAATTTACTTTATAACAAGGGCATTAAACAATTTATTATTATAGGACATAGTCAGGGTGGGGCGATTGCTTTTTTATTACGTTCATATCTTCAATATTTGGATAATAATACGATACCTAAAGATATTGTTTTTAAAACCTATTGCAGCGCGCCTCCTAAGCCCGGTAATTTGTTTTACTCCTATGATTATGATTACATAACCCGTGGTGGTTGGGGGTATAGGGTTGTAAATAAATTAGATTGGGTACCGGAAACACCGTTTACTGTGCAAACAAGTGGTGATGTAAATAGTGTAAGCCCGATGCGTAACAGAGAAGAATCTATGAATCATCTGGGCTTTGCTTCCAAAGTGTATTTAAATTCTGTGTATAAAAAAATAAATCGTGCAACTAAAAAGTCATTGAAGTTGTATAACAAGTATCTTGGACATACTCTGTATAAACTGATTAAAAAGAATCATCCCGAATATAAAGAGCCCGCTTATAAGCCCAGTGTTAATTATAGCATTACAGGGACTCCTATTATTCTGGTGCCGACAGAAGCATACAAACAAAAGTTTGCCGATAACGGACAGAATGCATTTTTGCATCATTCGTATAGAAGCTATTTGTTTTTAACGCAGGAAAACTTCCCTAAGTAAATGACACGATTAGAACAACTGC
Organism: Candidatus Saccharimonadota bacterium; assembly: GCA_903970545.1. Classification (GTDB taxonomy): domain Bacteria; phylum Bacteroidota; class Bacteroidia; order B-17B0; family Aurantibacillaceae; genus PALSA-968. The sequence continues at coordinate 31,651 of CAJCJB010000381.1, forward strand.
AACAAATACTGGAGCAGGAACCCGATGATGTGTTTTTGCAGTACGCAATTGCCATTGAATATTTCTCTGCTAATGATTTTGAAAAAGCACTTGGTTGTTTAAAGAACATTATCGCTAATAAACCTGATTATTTAGCTGCTTATTATCAAACGGGCAAATGCTATGAGGAATTAAAACAGTTTGAAGAAGCAAAAAGTATTTATGCCAAAGGTATTGAGCTTGCCCATAAGCAAAACAAAGCAAAAACACTTAATGAGTTGAGGGAAGTTTTGTTTTTGTTGGAGGATTAAATTCATTGGTTTATTAGTTACAAAATAATGTGGAATGTTTTATCTTCATTTCTTTGTTTGCCCAAAGAAACGAAGCAAAGAAAGTGCACCACGAAAGCCAACTTAAAGCTTTTCTTGACGCACAAACAGCCCTACATTGCCTAGAAAACTTTCGGTTCGCACCGTTCGTGGACGCATGCCCCTGATTTAGGTAACCAACGTAGTTTGAAAACCGAGCGCAAGCCCGACAAAACGCGGAGCAGAGTGGCTTGTGTGTAGCAGATCGTTTGGTCTTGACTTTTTGTTGTAGAGGATAATGTTATTTTATAGGAACCGGAAGAATTAAACCTTAAATAGTGTTATACCAATTCTTACTAAGCAACGGAGGGGGATTTTGCTTTATCTTTGCCTAAAACAAAAGCAATATGAAACACTCGTTCATTATAATTCTATCCGTTATAAGTATTAACTTTTTTGCACAAACAAATCCGGAAGATTCTTTAAAAACAGCTATACAAAATTATACTAAAGCCATTGCTTCAAATCCTAAAAACCTTAACGCTTATTTTCATAGGGGTTTAAGTAAAGGATTGTTAGATGATTATAAAGGTGCCATTGAAGATTTTACCAAAGTAATTGAATTAGACCCTAAAGATACCAGTGCGTATTACAACCGCGGGTTTTGTAAAGGAAACATAGAAGACTACCAGGGTGCGATAACAGACTTAAACAAAGCTATTGAATTAGACCCTAAAGACCCTGCCCCTTATTATTACAGAGGCTTGGCTAAAGTTAATCTGGAAGATAATAAAGGCGCTATGCTTGATTACAATAAAGCCATTGAACTGGATGCAAAGTATGAAGAGGTTTATTTTAGCAGAGGTTTATGCAAAAGTATTTCGGCAGATTATCAGGGGGCGATAAAAGACTATAGCAAGACGATTGAATTGAATCCTAAATTTGTTGATTCATATTACAACAGAGGGTTATCTAAAAGCAAATTAAAAGAGTATAAAAGTGCTATACAGGATTATAATAAAGCTATTGAACTGGATGCTGAACATGTAGGGGCTTATTTCCACAGGGGTTTATGCGAAAATATGTTGGCAGATTATACGAATGCGATAAAAGATTATACCAAAGCGATTGATTTAAACCCTAAAGATGCTTTGTCTTATTTCAACAGAGGAAATGCTAAACAAAAAGCAGGAGACAATCAGGGGGCTTGTTCTGACTGGAAAAAAGCAGATGAGTTGGGTGATACAGAAGCTAAAGAGGTTATTACTAAAAACTGTAAATAAAAGAGTAAAGCAGGCACACATCTTCGTATGAAAAAAATAGTTCTTTCTGTTTTTTCGCTTCTTATCTTTAATAAAACTATAGCTCAATCAAATGATATTGACACCTCAAAATATGCTGACTTAAGAAACCGGATAAACGATCAGTCTTTTTTTATAACTCTTGACAGCAACAATGCAAATGCATACAGGAAACGTGCTGAATTAAAATTTCAAATCAAAGATATAAAAGGAGCTATTAAAGATTTCACCAAAGTAATTAAGTTAAACCCAAAAGATGCTGTTTCTTATTATGACAGGGGTTACTCTAAAGAAGAGTTGAAAGACTATAAAGGTGCTTTGCAGGATTATACCAAAGCTATTCTGTTAGACCCCACAGAACCTACTTTTTGTTTAGAAAGAGGAATCTGTAAATATGAATTATCAGATTATAAAGGAGCTATACAAGATTATACAAAGGCAATTCAGCTAAGTCCTAAAAATGATATAGCGTATTATAACAGAGGGAACTCTAAAGACAAATTAAAAGATTATGAAGGGGCTATACAGGATTATAATTATGCAATAGATTTAAACCCTGCTAACCCAATGGCTTTTTATAACAGAGGCTTATCTAAATATGATATAGAAAATTATGAGGATGCTATACAAGACTATAACAAAGCCATAGAACTGAATACTGATTTTTTTGATGCTTATGTGAACAGAGGAGATGCGAAGAATAAATTAAAAAATTACACAGATGCCGTGGCTGATTACACGAAAGCAATTGAATTGAATCCAGCCAGTTTTGATGCGTATTTTGACAGAGGAAACTGCATGGACGCGTATGGAGATTATGCAGGTGCTATGAAAGATTATGACAAAGCCATTGAATTAAACCCTAAGTATGCTGAGGCTTATAATAATAGAGGTTTATGCAAAAGCAATTTACAGGATTATAAAAACGCTATAGAAGATTTTAACAAAGCAATTGCGTTAGAACCTAAATACATAGATGCTTATTACAATAAAGGGAACACAACCTACTATTTAAAAGACTATAACAGCACCATAACTAATTTTACTAAAGCAATAGAACTTGACCCTAAATACGGCAGAGCTTATCACAACAGAGGGATTGCCAAATACGATTTGAATAATAAAAAAGAGGCTTGTGCAGATTGGTTAAAAGCAGCAGACTTAGGAATTAAAGAAGCCGGAGATTTGATAAATAAATATTGCAATTAAATAAATACCACGAAATTTAACAGCATGAAGAAGTGCCTATATTCTTTTCTTTTTATTTTTTGCGTTTTGTTCTCTTATGCACAAAAGCAGAAACTCCCGAACTTATGTAATGTAGATTCTCTTAGCAAAGCTTATGCCTATAATCAACAAAAAAGAGAAATTGCTTATTCGCTAAAAAACATAGGATATATTTATAATGGAGATAATAATATAAAGAAATCTCTTGATTATTATAACAAGAGCTTAAAGGTGTGCGAAGAAATAAATGATAAAGATGGCATTGCCAATTTGCTTTTTAATATCGGGAAGATTTATAATAATCAGGGTGATAGAAAACGAGCTTTGGATTACCGCGATAAGAGTACAAACATAAGTGCACAGATTAAGAAGCAACAGGAAAACGCTAACTCGTTAAATAAACTGGCTTATGGGTATAATAATAAGGGAGATTTAAAACTGGCATTAAACAATTATTATTTAAGCTTAAAAATATTTCTTGATATAAACGATAAACAGGGAATTATAAACACACTAAATAACATAGGTACTATATATATAAATCACGGCGATACAAAACCGGGCACAGTTTATTACGGCCTGAGTTTGAAGTTAAAAGATGAGGTTAAAAAAAGAGCATTGGCAATAAAAGAAGAAGTAAACAACGAAGACGGAATTTCCTATTCGATGAATAACATAAGTACGATTTATTTTAAACAACAAAACTACCGTCTCGCTAAATTATATTCAGACAGTGCGCTTATAATGGCACAAGAGTTGCATTATCTAAAAAGCATTTGTAAGGCAGAAAGCTTATTAGCTAAAATTGATTCGGCTATGGCTGCTTCTGTTTTCATCACAAATGCGGAGAAAGAAAAGCTTTTGATGAGTGCTAAAGCACATCACAAACAATACCTTATGTATACCGATAGCATAGGTAAAAATAAAATTCAAAAAATGAATGAGGATACATCTGCCGGCAAAATAACTGCCAGTCAACCTCAACAAAATAATCAGGAAACAATAAGAACCACTAACAAGGGAAACAAAATAGAAATTCTTATATTTATTATAGGCAGTCTGTTGTTTGTTTTTGTTTATCTCTTTATTAAAAAGAAAAGAAAATAATTTCATTCTGACAGACATTAAATACCTTTGCACGAATGACCAAACTAAGTGTAAATATTAATAAAATAGCTACGTTGCGTAATGCGCGTGGAGGCAATACACCTGATTTGATAACGGTAGCTATAGATTGTGAACGCTTTGGTGCGCAGGGTATAACAGTACATCCGCGTCCAGATGAAAGACATATACGTTATGCCGATGTGTATGAATTAAAGAAAGTAGTTACTACCGAATTTAATATTGAGGGAAACCCACGTGAACAAAAGTTTATTGATTTGATTTTAGCAGTAAAGCCCACACAAGTAACTTTAGTGCCTGATACTGATGGACAGCTTACATCAGACCATGGCTGGGATACGGTGAAACATAAAGTATATCTAAAAGATACTATCGCTCTTTTTAAATCGCATGGAATACGTACATCTGTTTTTGTAGATGCTGATTTAAAAATGGTTGAAAGCGCTAAAGAGATTGGTACGGATAGGATTGAACTTTACACAGAATCGTACGCAAAAGATTATTCTGTAAATAAAGAAGAAGCCATTAAACCTTTTGCAGAGGCTGCAAAACTTGCAGCACAAATTAACACTGGGTTAAATGCAGGGCATGATTTGAGTTTGGATAATCTTAAATTTTTTAAAGAGCATTTACCAAATTTGCTTGAAGTATCTATTGGTCATGCGCTTATTTCTGATGCTTTGTACTTTGGCCTAGAGAATACCATTATGATGTATAGAAGGAAGTTGCAGTAACCCCTCCTCTTTAAAAAGTAAAAACATTAGCAACTAAAATGTTCTACCTTTACCGCCGTTTAAAACGAACAAATAAAAACCAAAAAAATAAACCATGATAATAAAAACCAAAAAAATAATGGGTGCATTAGCTATAGCGGCACTTAGTTTTAACAGTTTAAACACACAAGCACAACAATTAAAAGTTCCGGCACCAAGTCCTACACAAACTATAAAACAAAACTTTGCTTTGGGCGATGTTAGTTTTGAGTATTCACGTCCTGCCGCTAAAGGCCGTGTTATATTTGGCGATGTGGTTCCTTATGGCAAAACATGGCGCACAGGTGCCAACGGAGCTACAAAAATTACTTTTTCCGACGATGTGAAGTTAGAAGGTAACGATGTAAAAGCAGGAACCTATGCTTTATATACAGTTCCCAACAAAGACAGCTGGGATATTATGCTGTACAAAGACCTTACCTTAGGTGGCAACGTAGCCGATTATAAAGTAGAAAACGAGGTATTGCGTTTTAAAGTAAAACCGGTTGCTATGGCTAACAAAATGGAATCGTTTACCATCAATATGGCAAATGTGTTAGCTACATCGGCAACTATTGAGTTAATGTGGGAAAACACCCGCGTGCCTATTAAACTTACTACCGATATTGATGCTAAAGTAATGAAGAGTATCGATGCCAATGTGGTGAATGATAGTCGCCCGTATTTTCAGGCGGCAAACTATTATTACGAAAACAATAAAGACCTTAAACAGGCAGCTACATGGGTAGACAAAGCTTTAGAGCAAAACCCGAAAGCATTTTTTATGATGTTACTTAAAGCAAAAATTGCCTATAAACAAAGTGATAAAGTAGCCGGCAAAGCTGCTGCCGAGAAAACAATTACCCTGGCTACCGATGCTAAAAATGATGATTACGTAGCTATGGCTAAAAAGCTGTTGGCTGACAATAAATAAGATATACCTGCTATTTGATTAAAGAAAGCCTCGTTTTGCACGGGGCTTTTTTATTTTAGGTGTTAGACTATACCTCTTATAAATCAATCAGGTAATATGATATATTTTCATAATATCTTTCAGTATCTTTTGGAAGTTGATACGCAGATTGATAAGCTTACCTGTGTGTACATCAAACACCCAGCCATGCACAGTTATGCGATGTTCTTTATGTGCTTTTTGTACTTCGGCTGTTTTAATAATATTTATACACTGCTCTTGTACGTTTAGTTCCACAAGTCGGTTGTTACGCTTTTCAATGTTTTTTATGGCATCGAGTTCTTTTTGGTGCAGGCGATACACATCTCTTATGTTTCGCAGCCAGGGGTTTAAGATGCCTAAGTCTGCCGATTGCATGGCAGCCCTTACACCTCCGCAGTTGTAGTGCCCGCAAACAACAATGTGCTTAACATTTAGTTGGGTTATGGCATAATTAATAACCGACATGGCACTTAAATCGGTACTCTGCACCATGTTGGCAATGTTGCGGTGCACGAATACTTCGCCGGGCGCAACACCCATTAACTCTTCGGCAGTAACACGGCTATCAGAACAACCTATATATAAAAAATCGGGGTTCTGCCCTTTTGAAAGATTGCTAAAATAGTTCTTATCTATTTTTAGTTTATCAGCAACCCACTTTTCATTGTTTTTAAATATACGTTCTACGTTCATAAAACAATTGGTTTAATTATTTCGGTTTGTTAGTACAAACTTAGCCATAAAATTATAGCAATTTTTGTTTCACTTGCTATTTAATTATAACCTTCATGATAACTTTTAAATGCAGCCGCAACATATAAACCCGCTGTTTCAGTTCGCAAACGACTAGTACCTAAAGACAAAGCTTTAAAATTATTATCTAAAGCAAGTTTAATTTCCTCTTCAGTAAAATCTCCTTCGGGTCCAATTAGTATAAGGTTATCTTTATTTTGTAGAACGCTTTTTAATGCTGTCTTTTCCTCTTCTATGCAATGTGCAATATATTTAAAAGAAGTGTTGGTATGTTTTGTAATGAAATCTTTAAAGGATTGTGCTTCATTAATTACAGGCAGTATTGCCTGAATGGATTGTTTAACTGCGCTTTCTGCTATTTTTTTTAACCTGTCTGTTTTAACTCCTGTCTTTTCTGTTCGTTTGCAAATAATAAACGAGAACTCCTTAACGCCAAGCTCTGTGCACTTTTCAAGCATCCACTCAATTCTGTCTGCATTTTTTGTAGGAGAAATAGCCATATGCAAATGATGTTTTTTAGTAGATGTAATTTGCTTTTTACTCAGTACCTTTGCACAGCATTTTTGTGGATTAGCTTCTGTTATTTCTGCTTCGTATAAATTCCCTTTACCATCAATAACATGGATAACATCTCCAGCTTTATGACGCAGAACTCTTATACAATGTTTAGATTCTTCTTCAGATAAAAGAATAGTATCCGTATCTGTGCAGCTATTAGCAAAGAAAACCTGCATGAAAGCCGATTATTTATCTGCCTTTTGCAGATTCTTTTTCATGTATTTGGGGTTAGCACAGTTTGCCGCCATTTCTTTCGCTTCTTCTATTCCTCTATCTGCAGCAGCCTTATACATATCACAAGCACCTAATAAATCATTGAGGTTATTATATTTTATTAAAGCTATCTTGTAATAATTCATACCATAATCGGGGCGCATAGCAATTAATTGTTTGTAATCAAAAATAGCGTTATTCCATTTCTCCTGCTTTTCATCTACTTCTGCACGAAGTAAATACCCATCGTAATAATCTTTTTTCAAATCAAGACATATATTCAAATCATCAAAAGCAGAATCTAATTTATCAGCTTTTATATACACTTGTGCACGCAGATAATATACTTTGTAGTTGCTTGTCTTTTTTGAGATAGCCATAAATAAATCAGCTAATGCTTTTTCAGGCTCGTTTTTTTCTAAATATACTTTAGCTCGCTCAGCATATATAGAACCCGAATCGGGAAGTATAACTAAAGCCTTATTTAGTTTCACAAGTGCAGAGTCATATCTTTTTAAGTTTGCTTGTGTCATTCCCTCTTTATAAAGCGTAATTCCTTCGCTCCAGCAAAAGCAATCTTCAAAAACCTTTTTAGCAATCTCACTTCCTCTGTTTATTTGTTCTCTCGCAATAGAACAACCTCCTTTTTTATCGCCTGCTTTATGTTTGGTATACGCCATAAGCGCTAACCCGTCGGCATTTTTGGGGTCTAAAACCAATACTTTTTCAGCATCAGCCTTCATGGCACTATAGTTACCTGTGTTGTAATAACAAGAAGCGCGTCTTGCATAAACATCGGTAATATACTTTTTATCGTCGCTTAGTACCGTTTTTGATTTTTCTGCGTTATCAGCATCAGCTTGCACCAGAGCAATAGCTTTATTATAAGATAGAATAGCCAGACTATAACTTTTGGCTTTATATTTCATGTTGCCATCTTCATAGTTCTTTGTAAAATCAGCGGTTTGTGCGCTAATCTTTATAAAGATAAATAAAGCAATTACTGATAATGTTCTTTTCATTTGTTTTTTTTGAGGAGGTAAATTTATTATTTATTTGTTATAACTTGAAAATCGATAAGACTATCACTATGAAAAGTTAAAGACCAGTCAGGTATAGGCGTGAACGAGAATGTAGTAACAGACACTGTACTAGAACTGATTGCATAAGCCGCTAAGTTAGCATTGCCCGAAGAACTGCTTGCCACCGTTAGTATGCTTGTATTATTAATATTTGGCTGGTAGGACAACTTTTGTGCACCTATATTTAATGGTGATGGGGCAAGATTTGTACTCAACCCATTGCAGACATAAATACCTGTATTGGTCGAAAAAATAATACATTCATTAGTTACTTCAACAGCTGATGACATTTTGCCCATACCACCTGATAGTAGCGAAGAAGATGAAAACTGATTTTCCACTGGCTGATAGATATATAGTGCAGCCGTATTAGTAGTGGTATCATTACCCAATACATACAAACTATCCGGCTGTTTTTCAAATATAGCCACTGCCTTAAAGTTTGAAGGGAAAGGTATACTTTGTAAAAATGACCCGGTAATATAAAATGTAGTTAAATTATCAGGAGTTCCGGATACTTTACTTTTAAAAGCTGCCATACCATACAAACTTGTTGTACTAAAATAATACGGATAACCATAAGAGGTGGTAGAAGGAAACCCATAAGAAGTACTTGGAGTGCCATTTAGATATGAATAAACAATAGGGCTACCGGCATTATAAATATTATAATAACCAACATAAGGTTTATTTCCATCCGTATAAAGACAGGTAAAGTTATCGTTGCTTAGCGAGTTTTCGGTAAAGCTTACCGCCCCCAAAGATTGGGCTTGCATGCTATAGGCTTGAAAGTTTTGCAAGGTTCCGTTACCATTTCCGTTCACATACAACTGCTCGTTATACCCGCTATACCTCATGCCATTATAACCAACACCTAGCATTGGAAATGTAAACAGGTTATTTTTCGATGTATCACAATAAGAAATTGTATTAGGGGTATTTTTTAATACTACACAATAACCCCACAACTGCGCCGGAGATGTATAAATATAAATTGGTTGATAAGCCACCGTAGTATTAGCACCATCACTGGCGGTAACCTGTATATAATAAGTGCCGCTTGCTAAATTAAACTTGGTTACCTCATAATTAATATTAAAAATAAAATCGGCAGAAGAGATAGGCACATTAACACTTGCCTGTTGCGGAACATAATTTACATCAACCAACGTAACACTTATAGATGCCAAATGCTCATTATCACTAACCTGAGCATTTACATTAATAGTAGTTGTATATGTTTTTAACGTAGGGTCTAGTGCATAATTAAATGATTGATTAGCTGCAGGCAGTGTGAATGTTATAACCGGAGGTGGATTGGTTTTTTTATCTTTTTTGCACCCACTTACAAGTAACAGGTAGCAAGTAACAAGTAGCAAGTTATAAATAGTGATGCCTGATACACAATACCTGATACTTGATACTTGAAGGTGCCTCATTAGCCTGCGTTGATTTTTAGCGAAAATAGTAAATAATTAAATCATTTAGGTAAAAGAGGTTTATGCACGCTTTTGTTCGAGCGTTCCGTTGGTTACAACGGCGGGCTTTACGCGCTGCACAGCAACTTGCTCCAATCCCTAACGCTGCACAATAAGCTTTTTAATTAATCAGTATTAATGCGTTTGCCCCGCTTGTATGTATTGCCCATAATTATTATTAAGTGCTTGGGCTTCCATAGTCATTGTTGTAGAGTTGGGAACGTTTATTTTTATCCAACCATATTTATTACCTAAAGATGTTACAATTTTTATTCCTATATACGCACTATTTACTCTACTCAAATCCCAATCTCCAAGATCTGATTGACCAAAACCACTATAGGCAATACTTTTTAAATCTAGCTCTGTTGCCCACGCTAAACTATCATTAATCCAATCATTAGTTATAATAGCTGTATAATAGTTACTGCTAGTGGGATTAAGGCTTGCCATAAAAACAGTAGTATTGCCCGCACCTCTAAATACTTCAGCATCAGAACCATATTCTTGCATTGGCATTCCACCCCCAGACACTCCCGCAAAGTATTGGTTAATATATAACTCAATATTATGTGTATTGATTGAGTCTAAGGTAATTAATAAAGAATCACGTGTAACAGTATTATAAGGAACCGAAATTGTTTGATAAGGATACCAAAGATGATAGGTAATATTATAAGAGACAGCTACAGTATTGGTAATAACTGTGCCGGTAGTTGTGGTTTTATTATTTGTAGTTGTAGCAGTCAAAGAAGGGTCTTTTTTACAAGACGCAATTACTAACAGAACAAACAAATTAATTGCAAATACTTTTTTCATTCTATAACAAATATATTAAAAGTTCCCGTCACTATAAAATAAGTCCGTTTTATAACACCATTTCCAAACTGGAAATCGGTTTAACCTACATTGTTTTGGTGCTTTTTTTACTGTTTTTTTGTTAAAATCGACCGTTAAAAAAATAAATCCCACTTCAATTTAAACATTGGGTATCTTAGATGCGCATGATGCCGCCACACCCGATAGCCCAACTTTACCCGAGGGTGTGCAGTTTATATGGTTGTTACGTTATGTAGGCACAACGGCACCCACCGACTGGACACAGTTTTCTCATTTGATGTTTAGCGGTAAATTCCGCAACATAAGCACCTTTTTGGCTACACAGGCCAAACAAGATGTATGGTACACGGCTGCCTACATCAGTACAACGGGTGTGTTAGATGAAAATTTTAGGAACTGATTGAATCTACACAAGGTTTACGAGGTTTACGAGGCATGGGTTACGGGGTTTACATTTTTCATCAAAACATTGATTGTTTTGTATTTTCTTTGATGGATTATCTTTCTTCTTCTT
>CAJCJB010000382.1 GCA_903970545.1 Candidatus Saccharimonadota bacterium
AAAGCCCAAAACCTTATCGGCAAAAATGCCGCCTATAAACGTAAACGCATATACAAAGGCTTGTATGGCGCCGTACTTTAGGTTAGATTCTTTATCGGTAAAGTGCAGTTGCCCCACCATAAAAATAGTGAGGATGCCCCGCATGCCATAAAAACAAAAGCGTTCCCACATTTCGGTAAGAAACAGCATCCATAATTGCTTAGGGTACTTGCCTTTAAAGTTTTGTATTTCTTCTATAGTTAATTGTTTGTCCACCTTTACAATTTATAATGAATATACAAGTATACAAATTTCACATTTTATAACACTCTTTAAAACAATTTAAAACACATCCCTCCGTTCTTACCCTATATTTACAACACCTAACTTATTTATCATGAAAACGGAAACAAGATTTAATGCGAGTACCGTTCATTTAAATAACGGTACAGAAAACTGCAAGCACCCTATGTTGCAACCTTCACTTACCAAAAGCGGGTTTCATACGGGGTTTTATGTGTGTGTAAAGTGTGGTAAAAACATACAAGATACCGCAGGTACCATGATGGTAAAAGAATTGTTCTTTTAAACTAAAAAGCCCCACCGTTTGCACAGCAGGGCTTTTATATTGTATACGGCAGCACTCATTTCAGTAAAATTTGACCGTTTATTTGTTAAAATCGACCGTTAAAAAAGTTCAGGCAAAATAATGCCATAAAAATGGCACCTTTTTCTGTTTTCTACGTATAAACAATATATAAATCATTAATCAATTAAACTAAAAACAAAAAAGCCATGACAAAGAAAGCAGCACTGGGACACATTCCCTTAATCATCATCAAAGCAATCATCGCCATTTTAAACTGGCCAAGTAGTAATGCACAAAAACTGGTAAAAGCTAAGCTTATACAACTTAAACTTACCGGAAATCCACTCTTTACTATACCCTATCCTGTAAATATAACCACCCTTGCGCAACTGGGGCTTGATATAACAGCTGCCGAGACCGCCCAAACATTGGCAGAAACCAAAGTTAAAGGCTCTGCCAAAGCATTTTCTGAAGCTTTGGTAGTGGTGCATAACGACCTGATTAGTATTATGAGCATGGTACAGGCTGCTATGACGGCTGCGCCTAAAAATGCAGAATCTATTTGTCAGGGTGCCGGATATGATGTAAAAAAAGAAACTTCGCACGGTGCTCGTAAAAACACAGCTAAAAGCAATGCAGCGGGCGAAGCCGACCTAACCGGTGCAGGTGCCGGACCGCACCAATGGCAGCAAAGTAATGATGGAGGAACTACCATTATTGCTATAGACCCTACACGTACCGGAAAAACAAAGGTTACCGGCTTGGCATCGGGTTCTAAACCAAGTTTCAGGAACCGACAAATACTTACTAAAGGAGAGTATGGAGACTGGAGCGAGTGGATTCCGTGTAGGATTGAGTGAACAACTTTCTCGCAGCAGCTACCATTTTTAAGGTAATAAGAGGCTCTTCTAACTAAAGAGCCTTTTCTTTTGCTAAAAATGTAATATCATTTATTAAAAGAGTTGTCTTCCTTCACAAGGGAGATAGCTTCGTTGACAAGAGAGTTATCTCCGTTAACAAAAGAGCTACCATCCTTGATAAAAGAGATGTCTTTGTTGATAAGGGAGCTATCTTCGCTAACAAGGAAGTTATCTCCGTTGATAAGGGAGTTATCTTCCTTGATAAAAGAGATGTCTCCCCTCTCCTATATGAAACTAAAATGAATACTTTTGCTCGCTATTTAAACGGGCACTACAGCTATTATGAATCAACTATATGCTTCCTACAAAAATTACAAGGCAGATAAACCTTTTGATGTTATTATAATTGGTTCGGGCATTAGCGGCTTGGCAACGGGTGCTATCCTTAGTAAAGAGGGTAAGCGCGTGCTGGTGCTTGAGCAGCATTATACGCCCGGTGGGATGACACATACCTTTAAACGCAATGATTATGAGTGGGATGTGGGCGTGCACTATGTGGGCGAGGTAAGCAGCAACACCATGATGATAAAAAAGGTGTATGATTATGTGTGCGATACACCTATTGAATGGGCTGATATGGGCGAGGTATATGATGTTGCGTATTTTGGAAATGACCGTTATGAGTTTAGAAAAGGAAGAAAACAATTTACCGAATATTTTACCGCTTTATTTCCGGAAGAGAAAGCAGCCATAGAAAAATACGTAGAACTATTGCTTGCCATGGAAGGTTATGGCATGGGCTACTTTGCCGAAAAAGTTGTCCCCGGTTTCATTAGTAAACTAATAGGCAACCTGATGCGCAAAAAGTATTTAAAATATGCTTTGCGTACCACCAAAAGTGTGCTGGATGAACTCTTTAAAAATGATAAACTAAAAGCCATCCTTACCTCTCAGTATGGCGATATGGGTTTGCCTCCCGGGCAATGTTCTTTTGCCATGCACGCGGGCGTTACCAAACACTATATGGAAGGCGGCTACTATCCGGTGGGTGGCTCGGGCATGTTCTTCGATAAGATTGCTCCGACCATTAAAAAACGTGGCGGAGAAATATTGGTAAGAGCCACCGTAACCGAAATTCTTATTGAAAACGGAAAAGCTACAGGAGTAAAAATGAGCGATGGTAAAACTATTCTTGCCAAAACAATAATAAGCACCATTGGCTTAGATATTACTTATAGAAAGCTATTGCCTGCTACTCTTCAGAACGATTTAAAGTTGCCCGAAAAGCTGGAAGGATTAAGCAATTCTATTTCATATTGCTGTCTGTATTTAGGGTTGAAACATACTGCCACCGAGTTAAACATACCCAAAGCTAACTTCTGGATATTTCCTGAACGATACGACCACGATGCTAACATGAATGATTATGCGAGTGGTAAAACCAACCAGTTGCCCGTGGTGTATATTTCTTTTCCCGGTGCAAAAGACCCCGATTTTCAGAATCGTTTTCCGGGCAGATGCACCATCGAGATTATTACTCTGGTTAACTACGATAAATTCAAACCCTGGGAAAATGAGAAGTGGCGGCATCGTGGCGAGGATTACGAGCATTTAAAGGAAACCATCAGCAATGAATTGCTGGAATATTTATATAAATACCTTCCGCAACTAAAAGGCAAGATAGATTATCAGGAGCTTTCTACACCATTAACTGCCAGGTATTTCGGCGCGCATCCTTTGGGTGAGTTATACGGGCTTAGTCATAATACTGAACGTTTTAAAAGCCGTATGCTTAAACCCGAAACGCCTATAAAAGGACTTTACCTTGCCGGACAGGATATTATTACCGCGGGTGTTGCCGGCGGATTGATGTCATCCGTAATATGCGTTTCTCATCTTAAAAAAGGTGATTATCTTAAAAAGATAATGAAGAGTTGAGGTTATAGCTACAGAACAAATAATGGAGGTAGATAGCATAATAAACAAAAAAGCCCAACAGGTATGCCTATTGAGCTTTTAAGAGGTCCCGAGCAGATTCGAACTGCTGTAGCAGCTTTTGCAGAGCTGAGCCTAGCCACTCGGCCACAGGACCTTTTTGAAACGAGGCGTAAAGATACTAATAAAAATAAATTCACGAAAAAGAATATTTAGCAGAAGGGGTTTGCTTTTCAAACCATAAACCAGAATTTATTTCTTCTCTACTGTATATAAGCTTAAACAGTCACAACAAAGGCAATCATCAAATTTGGTTTTTAAGAGTGCAAGCGTGGCAGTGTTCAAGGTAAGTGTTTCGCACCAGCAACCTGGTTTTTCGTTACAGCAATTAAAGGGTTTTTGGCAGTGTGCATATTGTTTAACAGCCATTTTTACTCAACTTCTACATACACCTTCTCAACATTCCCATTCATAGGTGGGTTTAGTTTAGTAAGGCGCACCTTTGCTTTTAGTATGGTACTAAAATTATTTACAATGTTTTGATGTATGCGCATGGCAACCTGCTCAATCAGTTTGGAACGAATAGCCATTTCTTTTTTTGCAATTTCATATACGGCGCAGTAGTCTATAGTCTTCGTTAAATTATCTGTTTTGGCGGCTTCGGTAAAATTA
>CAJCJB010000383.1 GCA_903970545.1 Candidatus Saccharimonadota bacterium
GGGTAAATTTATTCTGCTCTCTGAAGAATTTTACCTTGCGCCCGATGATTGCTTTTGTAGTATGTGTGAAAGAACTTTGCAAATAGAAACTATTTTAACGAAGTGCTTGTAACCACAATATGACTACAAATAAAAAAGCCCCCGACTTCTCGGAGGCTTTTTTTTGATATATATCGTAGATGTTTTTACATCTTAAACTTACTTTATAAATCATATTCTACGATTGGCAGGGCGTAAGTACCAAGATAATACAACTAAAATCAAAGTGATTAATTGAAACATAAAACTATCTTTAATTACCAAGTGAGAAATAATGGCGCCTGTTAACAAGAAAAAAAAGCCCGCATAAGCCCATTCTTTAAGTAAAACAAACTTAGGTATTACTATAGCAACTACTCCAAGTACCTTCCAAACACCAATAAGGATAGCAAAATAACCTGGATAACCCATTTTAAGTAATATGGTAAAGTAAGGCGGCTTTTTAAATATATCAATGATACTACTGTTTAATAGTACTAAAGAAATAAACCCAGTTATAATCCAATAAACAATTACACGTCTTTTTGAGGTGATAAGCATATCATTATTTCCTTTGGCAATTTCCATTAATTTTATTCTTATTGTAAAGATAAGATTGTAATAAAGTCAATACTTATTACCATAATATCTGCTTCATTCCATGCGTAAAAAATTGCCCATTGGGACCATCGTCTGGTAATGTTGCAGCAGTTACAATAATTTTTGCGCCATCAGCAACTTCTAAAGGCGCATATTGACTACCCATATCGGTTTTTACCCAACCTGGACTTACTGAATTTATTTTCATCTTACTATCCTTTAAATATTGAGCAAGATGAACTGTAAACTGATTTAGTAAAGTTTTTGATGAATTGTAAGCAAATTTTTTCAGGTCATATACATTCGAATTACAATCAGCTTGCAAACTTATACTGCCCAACTCACTGCTTAAATTTACAATTCGCGCGGCATTACTTTTTTCCAACAAAGGCAATAATGTTTGCGTAAGTAAAACGCATCCAAAAAAGTTAGTTTCATAAACCTCCTTTAGTGTTGCGATACTAACATCCTTTGCTGTGTTAACCTGATAAGATGGAGCTTTTTCTAGGGAAACACCAGCGTTATTGATAAGAATATCCAACTTACCATATTTGTCTGCAATAAATTTCTTTAGGTCGCCGATGTCTTTATCTTTTGTTACATCTAACTTAAAATAGTCTGCGTCTATTTTTTCTTTTTCAAATTGATTTCTTACGCTGTTCAATTTTTGTTCGTCGCGTGCAGAAACGATACAATGAATTCCTAATTTTGATAATTGACGGGCAGTTTCTAAACCAAGACCCTTGTTTGCGCCTGTTATTAAGGCTACTTTGTTTGTGTTATTCATTTTGATTTATTTTAGTTTGTGCAAAACTAAATAAGATCATTGCGGGCAAACTTGTCATTTGACAAGAAATGAAATTGTTATTTTGATTTTCTTAATCTGCTCAAAGAAGTATCAGTAACCCCAAGAAAAGTAGCAAGATGTTTCAGCGGAATTTTTTGCAGGTAATCTTTCTTCTTAAGTAATTGCTGGTATCTTTTGTTAGCGGTTTCATGCTGAAATGAAATCACACGATTGATGGCACCAACCACTATTTCTTCTGCGATCTTTCTTCCAAATTCCTGAAAAGCAGGAATATCATTATAAAGTTGTTGTAAATCTTTATATGGTATAGATGCTATTTCACTATCAGCAATCGCTTCAATATTAAATTTTGTAGGCTGTTGGGTAAAGAAGCTTGCATGTTCAGTTGCCAACATATCATCGAACGCAATCCATGTTGTAACTTCTTTATCTTTTTCATCTCTATAGTAAATTCTAAAGTTTCCTTTTATAGTGTAAACAAGTTCTCGACAAGTTTGTCCTTTTTTTAAAATATGCTTTCCTTTCCTTATAGTCCGTATAGAGAACTTGCTCAAAACATATCCAAGCTCCTTGCTACTTAGTTTGCAATAGTATTTAATGAATTCTTCCAACTGAACCATTTTACAAATGTATTTAAGTTTCGCCTAAACATATAATTTATAGTCTATACTCTTGCGTTATGGGATTGTAGTAAGCTGCCGCGCAGCGCGTAAAGCCCGACCTTTGTAATCAAAGGGAACGCCCAAATAAATAAAATACTAATTTAGCTTCCTTAAAATGACCTTACAAGAACTAAATAAGCTGTCTGCTACTAATGCCTTTGAAGTCTTTTTTAAATGCTGTGGCTCTACCACTTGGGCAAAGCAGTTAACAGGCAAAAGACCTTTTACAAGCAAAGAAGAACTGATACGTGTTTCGGATAGTATTTGGCAGAGCTGCTCTAAACAAGATGGCTTAGAAGCTTTTACGCATCACCCAAAAATAGGAGATATAAAAAGTTTAGAGAAAAAGTTTGCTTCTACCAAAGAGTGGGCGGGCGGAGAGCAGGCAGGCGTAAACACCGCTACACAAAATACACTAATAGCCTTGGCAGAAGGCAACGAAGCTTACTTGCATAAATTCGGTTATATATTTATTGTATGTGCCACCGGCAAAACTGCCGAAGAAATGTTAGCTTTACTTAATGCACGCATAAACAACGATGCAGCAACCGAATTGCAACTTGCGATGAACGAACAAAATAAAATTACACATTTACGCTTAGAAAAACTAATTTCCCGCAAATAACGCAGATTAGCGCAGAGATAAAATCAGCGTAAATCTGTGTAATCAGCGGGAAACAAAAAGAAATAAAAACAATGAGTCAAATTACTACACATGTATTAGATACCTCGAAAGGAAAGCCCGCACAGGGAATAGCTATTATACTGGAAAAACCAAATGCAGATGGTACCTGGACGGCTTTAGGCAAAGGACAAACCAATGCCGATGGCAGGTTGCCCGGTTTACTGGCTGATGAAACAAAATTAGAACCCGGTGTTTATCGTTTGGTGTTTGATACGGCTTCGTACTTTAAAGCACAGGGTGTAAAAGCTTTTTACCCTTCGGTAACCATAGCTTTTGAAACCACCGACCAATCGCATTATCATGTTCCTTTGTTGTTAAACCCTTATGGTTACTCAACGTATAGAGGCAGTTAAGGAATGATGAATGTTAAATTATAAATGTTGAATTAATAAAGAATCATGAAACAATCTGTTCCCGCAAGCGAAAAAGAATCTATTTTAAATGAATTAGGCAAAGCCAACAAAGCCTTTCAAAAGATATATCCGGGCGATAAACCCGACAGGCAACCGGTGCATACCGTATATGGTGGTGCTGATTTATTTACTGCCGACTCTGCCGAGAAGATGGGGCAAGCCGCATTAAAAACCATGTTGAACAATGCACCCAACTTTGTTGAGTTTGCTAAAGCCATTGAATTATCAGGGTATGAAACACTTCCTACTGATGCTGCCGGAATTGAAAGCCTGATTAAGAAAATGGATAACAGTTCGGAAGCCGAACGCAAAAAAGAAACTGCATGGTTGTCTTACACCACCTACCATAAAGTAATTAATAAACTAAAGACCGAAGCTTTAGAAGATTTCCGTATTGATTTTGAAGATGGTTTTGGTAACCGCTCCTGGGATGAAGAAGATGCTACTGCCGTGCAAGCCGCTACTGAAGTGGCAAAAGGAATTAAAGCAAATACATTGCCGCCCTTTATTGGCATTCGCATTAAACCCTTTACTGAAGATTTAAAAGAACGCGGTGCAAGAACACTCGATATTTTTCTTACCACTTTAGCAGAACAAACCAATGGTAAACTACCCAACAATTTTGTGGTGATGTTGCCTAAAGTTACCATACCCGAACAAGTGACCGCATTGGTAAAACTATTTGAAACCATTGAAGCCAATACGCAAATTGCAAGCGGTGCGCTTAAAATGGAAATGATGGTAGAAACCACCCAAGCCGTAATTGATAAAGACGGCAAGAACCCCCTGCGCACGTTTGTGGAAGCAAGCAAAGGCAGAATGATTGCTACTGCATTTGGTACCTACGATTATACGGCTGCTTGCAACATAACGGCTAAGTATCAGGATATGGGACATGCTGTTTGCGATTTTGCCCATCATTTTATGAAAGTAGCTTTAGGCGCTACCGGCATTTGGTTATCAGATGGAGCTACCAATGTGATGCCTATTGGTCCTCACCGGGGTGATAAATTAACTGCCGCACAAATAGCAGAAAACAAAATGGTGGTTCAACGCAGTTGGAAAAAAGCTTACAACCATACCCGTTATTCTTTATGGAAAGGCTTGTATCAGGGTTGGGATTTAAACCCTGCGCAGTTCCCTATGCGCTACGCAGCTGTTTACTCTTTCTTTTTAGAAAGCTATGAAGATGCTGCTAAACGCCTGAAAGCTTTTGTAGAAAAGGCAGCGCGTGCAACCCTTACTGATGATGTGTTTGATGATGCTGCAACAGGACAAGGCTTGCTTAATTACTTTTTACGTGCTATGAATTGCGGAGCCATCTCTGCAGAAGATGTATTGGCAACAGGTTTAACGATGGAAGAAATAAGAACCCGTTCTTTCCTAAAAATATTGGAGAACAGACGTAAGAATTTGGTTAACTGAAACGCTGTTAAAAATTATGGAAAGATAATCTTAGTTCAAATGCCTGATACTGTCAGCTAAAAAAATTACCTTTGCAGGTATATGAGCGATTCCATTAATCACGAGTGCGGTATTGTACTTATCAGGCTTTTAAAGCCGTTGCACTACTACCGCAAAAAATACGGTTCGGCACGCTTTGGCCTGCATAAGCTGTATTTGGTAATGGAAAAAATGATAAACCGCGGGCAAGACGGTGCAGGCGTAGCCACCATTAAATTAGATACCGACCCGGGTACGCAATACATAGACAGGCTTCGCTCTACCCGCACACGTGCCACCTTAGATATTTTTACACAGATACACGATAACTTTAGTACGGCCGCCAAGCAATTTCCGGCTACTTATAATGAGGTAGACTGGCAAAAACAAAACCTGCCTTTCTTGGGCGAGTTACTGATGGGGCATTTGCGCTACGGTACGTTTGGTAAAAACAATATAGAAAGTTGTCATCCTTTTTTACGTCAAAACAATTGGAAATCGCGCAACCTGGTTGTTGCCGGCAACTTTAACCTGACTAATGTAGATGAGCTTTTTGAACAATTGGTAGAACTTGGTCAGCATCCGCGCGAGAAAGCCGATACCGTTACCGTAATGGAAAAGATTGGTCATTTCTTGGAAGTAGAAAACGATAAACTCTTCCGTATATACAAAGCACAGGGCTATAGCAATTTCGAAATATCAGAACTCATTGGCAAAAACTTAGATGTGGCATCGGTACTTACCGAAGCCAGTAAGCGTTGGGATGGGGGGTATGTAATGGGTGGTTTAATCGGGCACGGAGATGCTTTTGTGTTGCGCGACCCTCACGGTATTCGTCCTGCTTTTTATTACCACGATGATGAAATTGCTGTAGTATGTTCAGAACGCCCCATTATCCAAACCGTATTTGATGTGAAGATTAGCGATGTAAAAGAAGTTACACCGGGTCATGCCATCATTATTAAAAAAGACGGTACCATCAGCGAAGAACTAATTAATGAATCCCCTAAAAAATTAGCCTGCTCTTTTGAGCGTATTTATTTCTCTCGTGGCAATGATGCCGATATATACTCAGAGCGGCATAGCTTAGGCGCAAACATGGTAAAGCCTGTTTTAGAAGCTATTAACGGAGATTTGATAAACACCGTTTTCAGTTACATACCCAACACGGCAGAGGTTGCTTTTGGTGGTTTGGTAGATGGCATGAGAGACCACCTGAATGCAGAGAAAACAAAAACACTTACGAGTAATAAAAATTTATCTCCAAAAGAAATTAATGATTTACTGGATGTGCATCCGCGTATAGAAAAGATTGTTTTAAAAGATGCTAAGCAACGCACCTTTATTACCGATGATGCCCACCGTGATGATTTGGTAAGTTTGGTATATGATATTACCTATGGTGTTGTGCGCAAAGGCATTGATACACTGGTGGTAATGGATGATTCTATTGTGAGAGGAACTACCTTAAAGCAAAGCATCTTAAAAATATTAGACAGACTGGAGCCTAAGAAAATAGTAGTGGTATCGTCTGCTCCACAAATTCGTTTCCCCGATTGTTATGGTATTGATATGGCTGTGCTAAATAAGTTTATAGCTTTTGAAGCTGCTATCTCTCTCTTAAAAGAACGCGGCATGGAAAGCCTTATTGAGCAGGTGTATGAAAAAGCAAAAGCGCAATTACTCCTCATAAAAGAAGAACAGGTAAATGTGGTAAAAGAAATTTACAAGCCCTTCACCGCTCAGGAAGTATCAGATAAAATTGCACAATTGCTTAAACCAAAAAATTTAAAAGCCGAACTTCAACTTATTTACCAATCTATAGAAGGGCTGCATAGCTCTTGTCCCAACCATTTAGGCGATTGGTATTTTACCGGCAACTACCCAACACCAGGTGGCAACAGGGTAGCCAATAAAGCCTTTGTTCATTTTATGGAGGGTAAACTGGTTAGGGCATATTAATTTGTGCAAGCAGTAGGGTATTATATAGCACTTCCTTTTTTGTATTTACTATCCCTACTTCCTTTTTGGCTATTATACCGTGTATCCGATTTGTTTTTTGTGATACTATACTATGTGTTAGGCTATCGCAAAAAGGTGGTGATGGAAAACCTTCGTAATTCTTTTCCTGAAAAATCTGAAAAGGAATTAAAGAAGATAGCTTTTGATTTTTACAGATACCTCTGTGATTTGTTTTTAGAAACCTTTAAAACCCTTACCATTTCTAAAAAGCAAATGCTTGCCCATTGCAAGATGCGTGAAGAAACCCAAAAGCTTTTTGATTCTTATTATGTGCAACAACGAAGTATTATTATAGTGATGGGGCATTTTGGTAATTGGGAGTGGGCAGGCAATGTGGTTGATAGTAGTAAGCATCAATTGTATGTAATCTATCATCAGTTAAGCAATAAGTACTTTAATAATCTGGTAATTAAAATGCGTACTCGTTTTGGTACTAAACTTATTGAAATGAAAAGTACTTTACGGGATATGGTTACTAATCGTAAAGATATAACCGCTACCGCTTTTATTGCCGACCAAACCCCATTCCCTGAAAACGCTTATTGGACAAACTTCTTAAACCAAGATACACCTGTTTTTACCGGTACCGAAAAAATTGCAAGTAAGTTTAACTATCCGGTTATTTATATAAGTGTAAAACGAATAAAGCGTGGTTACTATGAAATCTTTGGCGAATTACTTTTTGAAAATCCTAAAGAAACCGAAGAAGGAGAAATATCTAAAGCACACACCCGTAGGTTAGAAAAAGATATTATGGCGCAACCTGAAATATGGTTATGGAGTCACCGCCGCTGGAAACACAAGCGAAAGCAGTAGCTTTTAGAAACTACCTAAAACGTGAAGTAACTTTTCAATCTGACTATTCCACAAAAGTGTAGATGACATTTTGTCTTCCGGAGTATCTGCAAAATCAGCCACAATTAAAGAAATATCGTTGGTTAAATCATCACGTTCAATTCTAAACTCAAAATAGGTATTGTCTTTCTTTTCAATCCATTGGTAACGTACTACGCTTTCTTCAATCATTTTAATAAGACGTGCATGTTGTGGAACTTCATCCCATTTAAAAGAATAGATACCATTCCTTATATCTACATCATCGCAAAACCATTCTGATAAACCCGGAGGAGTAGTTAAAAAATCGAATAAAATAGGAGTAGAAGTATGTATGGTATATTCTAACTCAAATTTTCCCGGAGGATCAGGAATTTCATCTTGAAACTTTACATTATTTGTTTTCTTAGCCGGTTGAAATATAGGCTTTAGATTTTTACCTGGTTCCGCTTTTTTAACTGCAATCTTAGATGACTTTTCCATAACTTGTTTTTTAACAACAGCAGCTTTTGCTTTAACAACAGGTTTAGTTACTTTTTTTGCAGGAACTATCTTCTTAGGTATAATTTTTTTAGGAGCAGGCTTTACTGATTTCTTTTTCGTGGGAATAGGTTTCGAAACTTTCTTTTTGGGAGTTATTTTTTTAACTTTTTTAGAGCTAGTCTTTTTAACAACCTTATTCTTTTTAGCTTCTTTTTTAGAAGACTTTGATTTTGTTGTTTTCTTCTTCGAAACGCTATTTTTAGTCGCTTTCTTGTTCTTTTTTTTCGACATAATAAAAACCTTAATGCGTTGCAATATATAACATTTTTTTTATCCGCCAACAAATTTTCTGTTTTCTTTAACTTAAATTAAGGCTAAAAGCTCTTCGGCTACGTTACGGTTGTTCTGCAAACGAGGTACTTTATATTGTCCGCCGAGCTTATCCTTACTACTTAACCATTTGTAAAACGTCCCTGTGGGCAGTTTCTTTACTTCCGGAAACTTGATAACATAATCATTATATCGTTTAGCTTCGTAGTCGGAGTTAACTTGTTTCAGCATCTTGTCCAATACATCAGTAAAGAAACCAAGATTATTGGGTTCCTTTTCAAACTCAATCAGCCATTGGTGTTTACCATTGTTCTCTTTCGTAAACAAAGGGGCTACGGTATACTCAGAAATCTGGGCATGAGTCTTTTCACAAGCTACTTTTAGCGCCTGCTCGGCATTATGTATCATCAATTCTTCGCCAAACACATTAATAAAATGCTTTGTTCTCCCGGTAATAATAAATCTATACGGACTTAATGAAGTAAACTGTATGGTATCACCTAAACGATAGCGCCATAAACCTGCATTAGTAGTTATTACAACTTCATAAATGGTATCCTTATTTACTTCAGAGATATGATAGACCTGAGGGTTTACTTTATTTATTTCCTGTTGAGGAATAAACTCATAAAAGATACCATAATCCAGCATCAGTAACATTTCTTCACTATCGGGTTGGTCTTGCAAGCCAATAAACCCTTCGGAAGCGTTATATATCTGCATATACTTTATACCACTACCCGCAAACAGATTTTTAAACTGCTCTTTGTAAGGTGTAAAACTCACTCCGCCATGAAAGTAAACTTCCATATTGGGCCAAATATCTTTTATAGAGGTATTGTTTTTGTATTGGAGTATCCGGCGGGTTAGAACCAGCATCCATGAGGGTACTCCTGCCATACTGGTAACGTTTTCATTCATAGTGGCTCGTGCCATCTTATCTAATTTCTCATCCCAGTTTTCGAGTAAAGCAATTTCTAATTCGGGTGCACGGAAGTACTCTGCCCAAACGGGTAAATTTTGAATTACTATAGCACTTACATCACCATGATACGATTCATAATTACCGGTATATTGGGTTTGATGACTTCCGCCAAGGGCAAGGTTTTTACCTGTGAACAATTGCGTATCGGGGTTATTAACGCAGTGCAGCGTAACCATATCTCTGCCGCCTTTATAATGGCAACCATCCAGACTTTCTTTACTTACGGGCAAAAATTTACTCTTATCGGTAGTGCCACTGCTTTTGGCGAACCATTTAATTTCGGTGTTCCAAAGAATGTTTTGCTCTCCTTTTCTAATCCGCTCTATAAAGGGTTTCAGGGTTTCATAATCCTGTAAAGGAATTTGTTCCTTAAAATCTTGATAAGAATCAATAGTCGAGAAACTATGTTTCCTGCCAAACTTGGTGTCTTTGGCAGATTTAACCAGTTTGTATTGCCATTCATCCTGCACCTCGTGCGGATACTTCATAAACAAATCTATCTGGTGCATGCGTTTTTTCATGAACCAAGAGGCTATGGAGTTTAAGAATGCCATGCTCAAAATTAGTAGTTAATAGCGAATATATTACTTAGGAGTTGGGTAGCAGCCATAAACAAGCCTTTGCGGCATGATATACCTAACGCACTATAACCAACCTCTTGTTTACTACACCTTCATTGCTTTGCAAGCTTATATTATAAACACCCTCATTTAAGCCGCTTGCATATATACTTGTTTTGCCACTTATGGTTTGGCTTAATACAAGTTTACCATTCACATCATAAACCTGCATGGTTTGTTTTGTTGAATTATTGGGCTCTATAACAAAACTACCGTTGTTGGGGTTGGGGTAGATGGTTATCTGCTCATTAGTAGTTGTAAATTGTTCTATTCCCGCATCAGCGGCAGGAATAATATTAATATTATCTATGTATAAATTATTTCCTACTCCTCCGGTGGTATCAGTTAAAAACTCCCATCGAAACATAACATTATGACTGGTTGAAACTGCATTTATTGGAACTGTGTAAGTTGTAAATTGAGAAGGTATTGGTACATAAGCATTTGTTCCTGTTCCACCTGCAAGCGAAGCTAATGTTGTGCTTGTAATAACCTTTCTTGATTGCCAAGAGTTTCCGCAATCAGTAGAAGTAAATATTTGCAATTTATCTGCATTTGTTGTTGCTTTTTGTTGATAGGCTGCCTGAAAAGTTAATAAGGGGGTAGCAATAGTTGTCATATCGTAGGAGAAGTTAGTTTCTAAAATACTGTTGTTTCCCGCTATGTTATTCATATTATTAAGCATACATGACATAGACCCTGTTGCTGCTGCGGTAGAAGTAATTTGAAAATCTGTTCCACCTGTTGTAGTGTGAGAAATACTCCAATTTGGATTTGGAAGAACACCTGATGGACACGTGGAAGTTTCAAAACCTTCCATAACTGGTAAAGTTGTTCCAAATGCAATAGAAAAGTTAATGCTTGATTGAACAATTTCAAAGGTTGAAATTGAAGCATTGTTTGGATTGCTAGTATAACAAACAGCAGTATGGCTGCCCACGGTAGAAATAAAAGAGGGGAAATTTATTAGGGTGGTTTGACCGCTCGTAAGTGAACCACTCCAAGTATACGTTTGAATTGCCCCAGCATCTACTTGATAATTAATTACACAAGATGTAAGTAAATTTGTGCCATAATTCTCTAAGGTAGCCATCAAAGTGATAATTGTATCGTTACAATTTGATGTTGTATTAATAAGAGAGAATATACCTGCCTGATTTGTATCGGGAATAACATTAGTTACCTTACGTATTCTGAAATTTTTTTGGTCTGCAATAAACAAATTGCCTCCGTTATCTAAAAACAAACCACCCGGAAAATTTATTTCTGCCGCATTTGCCTGTCCGCCATCACCGTTATATCCGTCTATTCCAGTGCCGGCTATAGTAATAATAATGCCTACAGTATTCACCTTACGAATGCGATTATTTTGAAAATCGGCAATATATAAATTACCTACTGCATCAAGAGCTATCCCATTAGGAAAGTTAAATGCAGCAGCAGTAGCTTGTCCACCATCCCCATTAAAACCTTGAACTCCAGTTCCCGCAAAAGTAGTTATGATACCAGCTGTATTTATCATGCGGATATGATTTGTTCCATCGGCAAAATATAAATTACCCAAAGCGTCAAAGGCTACCGGACTTGGATTATTTATCTCAGCAGATGTTGCTTCCCCTCCATCTCCACTAAAACCAGAGGTTCCTGTTCCTGCAATTGTAGTTATAACCCCTGCTGTATTTACTTTCCTAATTCGATTATTACTACCATCAGCTATATATAAATTACCTAAGGCATCAAAAGCTATTCCGTTCTGACTGTTTAATTCAGCTGCCGTTGCCTGTCCACCATCACCACTAAAACCTGCAACTCCTGTGCCAGCAATTGTTGTTATAATACCTGCTGTATTTATCATCCTTATTACATTGTTTTGGTCGTCACTAATATAAATATTACCTACTGCATTAATTGCAATTGCAATTGGTTCATGAAAAGATGCCGCAGTAGCCTGTCCTCCATCACCAGTATATCCAGTATAACCATTTCCCGCTATTGTTGTTATTATTCCTAAAGTATTTATTTTCCGTACTACATAATAACCTAAATCAATATAATACATATTACCTGCCGCATCAAATGTCCCTGTCCAGGGATATGATATTTCTGCATTAGTAGCTTGTCCACCATTTCCACTATAACCATTTATACCATTACCAACAACAGTAGTTATTATTTGTGCGTTTGTATGTATGTAAAATACTAAGACTAAAAGGGTATAAAATTTCTTCATGTTGTTGTATTTAACTCCAAAAATAACACAATTAACTTAAATTCCAACATTAAGCTTAAGTTAAGCAAAAGATGTTTTAGTGTTATGAACCAAAAGCATTCCCATTGTTGGTATGTTTAGTTGGTGGTGTGGAGGATATTGTTATTTTATAGGGAGTGGTGTTTCTTAAAAAACTCCCATAAAACAACGCCTGCACTAACTGCAATGTTTAAAGAATGTTTGGTACCGCCTTGTGCAATTTCAAGCACAATGTCGCAATTATCAACAACGCTTTGTTGCACGCCCTCTACTTCGTTTCCAAAAACAAGGGCGTACTTTTTCTCTGTGTCAATAGTATACGTATGCAGGGGTGTTGCTTTTTGTGTTTGTTCAACAGCACAAAGGGTATAACCATCCTGCTTTAGTTTAATAAGTAAATCAATAATATCACTTTCATGTTTCCAGTTCACGCTTTCGGTAGCACCCAATGCTGTTTTATTAATTTCTTTATTGGGCGGAGTTCCGGTAAAGCCACATAAGTAAAGCGTTTCAATGGCAAAGGCATCGCAGCTTCTAAAAACAGAACCCACATTGTGCAAACTCCGCACATTATCCAACACTACAACAAGTGGTATTTTTTTTAGCGTTTTAAACTCTTCCACTGTTTTCCTGCCCAATTCCTCGTTTTTCAGCTTTATATCCATGGCAACTTTTAATTTTTTTACTTTTAGAATAATGTTTAATATTGCGTCTTATAATTTTTTATTAAAACGATAAAACATGCAAAATAATACAATTAAATTATTATCTATTGTTGCGGGGTCGGCAATTTTACTTACTGCCTGCGATGGATTAGGTAAAATGGTTAAAAAGCAAAACCTTATTACACACGATGTTACTCCAAAGCCCTTAGAAGAAAAGGGTGATAGCGTTGCTTTTGCCATTTCAGGCAAATATCCTGCTAAGTTATTTTATAAAAAAGCAGTTGTAACTATTACACCCGTTATTAAATTTGTTGGTGGTGGCGAAAAAGCTCTTGAGCCTGTCACCTTATTAGGCGAAAGCGCAACTGGTAACGGACAAAAAATTCCTTACGAAAAAGGAGGTACTTATTCTAAAACATTTAGTACTGCTTACGAGCCGGGCATGAAAGTTGCTAAGCTTGAAATTCGTGCAAAAGGCTCAAAAAGCGGTAGTACAAAAGAAAAAGAATTTAAAGGCATTGAAATTGCTGACGGAACTATCATTACTCCGCTTTTGGTACGTAATGATGAGAAAGGAATTTTTGCAAAAGATGCTTTTGTAAAAACTACTCCGGCTAACCAAACCACACATATTTATTATACCATTAACCAATCAAACGTTCGTGGTGAAGAAATGAAAAGCGCTGAAATGAAAACTGTAGACGCGTTTATTAAAGATAACTTAGCTAATCAATGGTACGAGTTTAAAGGAATTGATGTTTCTGCTTATGCATCTCCGGATGGTGAAACGGATAAGAATGAACATTTGGCACAAGATCGTGCAAAATCAGCTACCGATGCAATGGTTGGTACATTTAAAAAGCACGAAAATAAAAAAATTACTTTCGGAAAAACAAAAGACCAGTACAAAACAATTACTACCCGCGAGGACTGGGAAGGTTTTAAAGCTGCTTTACAATCTTCTACTATGAAAGATAAAGACTTGGTTTTGCGTGTACTTACTATGTATAATGATGCTGACCAACGCCGTAAAGAAATTAAAAATCTATCAGCTACTTATAACGAATTAAGAGCAGACATCCTTCCAAAACTTCGTCGTGCTGAGATAACTGTAATGGTTGATAAAAAATCACGTACCGATGATATGATTTCTCGTTTAGCCCTTTCTAATCCTGATTCTTTAAGCGTAGAAGAATTATTATATGCAGGTACTTTAACTACTGATTTAAACACTAAATTAAGTATTTACCAAGCCGCTGAAAAACAATACGGTACTGATTGGAGAACCAGCAACAACTTAGGAGTTGTATTGTTAATGAATAATAAAGTAGATGATGCTAAAGCAGCTTTCACTCGTGCTGCTGCTAATGCAAATGGTAACCCTATTTTAATGAACAATACCGGTATTATTTCTTCTAAAGCAGGAGACCGCAAATCGGCTATGGATTACTACACTAAAGCTGCCGGTGCGGGTGATGAGGTTAACTACAACAAAGGTATTCTAGATGTACGCAATGGTAAATATGCTGATGCTGTATCTGACTTTGGAAACTACAAAGGCTTTAACTTGGCTCTAGCACAATTATTAAACGGTAGCCCTGAAAGTGTTAACGGTACTATTGATGCAAGCCCTGAAAAAGAAATGGCTTTAAGTTATTACCTAAAAGCCATTGCTTCTGCTCGCAAAGGTGATGCAGGTGGATTAACTACCTTAAAAACGGCTATTGATAAAGATGCTTCTTTAAAAGCTATGGCAAAAGATGATTGCGAGTTTTTAAAATGGAGAGATAATGCAGACTTTAAGTCGATGACTAACTAAGAGCATATTTTGATGAATGAAAGAGCCCGCGCTAAGCGGGCTTT
Source organism: Candidatus Saccharimonadota bacterium (assembly GCA_903970545.1). Classification (GTDB taxonomy): domain Bacteria; phylum Bacteroidota; class Bacteroidia; order B-17B0; family Aurantibacillaceae; genus PALSA-968. The sequence goes on from CAJCJB010000383.1 coordinate 14,680, forward strand.
TTTATTGAGATAATCTGAGAGAATTAATAAAATCAATTGGAAATTGGTGTACATTATCTTAAATTTGAGTTTTACTTTATACCCTTATATAAATGACTCTACTTGGAAAAGTAATAAAGAAAACCATTGAAATTCGCGGAAAAATACCCAAGCGAAACCGCAATCAGGGTGTTTTTAAAAAACAAGCTAAAGTATTACAGTCCTTAATTCGGAAAGCCCAGTTTACTGCCTTTGGGGAGCATTACCAATTTTCCAAACTCCTTCAAGAGAAAAATGTAGTAAAAGCCTTCGCCCAAAATGTACCCGTACACGATTACAACAGTATGTTTAAAAACTGGTGGTATCGTTCGCTTAACGGAGAACCTTTTGTTACCTGGCCCGGACAAATACAATACTTTGCACTTAGCTCGGGTACATCAGAAGCATCCAGTAAACATATACCCGTTACCAAAGATATGCTGACAGCCATTAAACGGGTAGGAGTTAGGCAAATATTAAGCACAGCAAACTTTAATCTGCCCGAAGACCATTTCAGGAAAGGTATTTTAATGATTGGTGGAAGCACTCACTTAAACTATAATGGTACGTATTATGAGGGTGATTTAAGTGGTATTACCACAGGCAATATTCCTTTTTGGTTTCAGTTCTTTTATAAACCTGGTCCGCGTATTGCAAGATATACCGATTGGAATTCTAAATTAGAAGAAATTACCTTAAACGCTAAGAACTGGGATATAGGCATTGTATGTGGTGTACCTGCTTGGGTACAAATTCTGTTCGAGAAAATAATTAATCACTACAAAGTAAAAACCATTCACGATATATGGCCTAACCTCCGTATTTATGTTAGTGGAGGTGTGGCAATCAGTCCGTATAAACATTCGTTTGAAAAACTGACTTCATTTTCGCTAACTTTCATTGAAACTTATTTGGCATCAGAAGGGTACATTGCCTATCAGAATAATCCGGATGCAGGTGGACCTATGCAATTGGTTACTGATAATGGTATTTATTTTGAGTTTGTGCCGTTTACAGATGAGAACTTTGATGCAGAAGGGAATATAAAACCAAATTCGCAAACCCTTAACATTACTCAGGTAGAAGAAGAAAAAGATTATGCCATATTGCTAAGCACCTGTGCAGGAGCCTGGCGTTATTTAATTGGCGATGTAATTAAGTTTACTTCGGTGGATGATGCCGAGATTTTAATTACCGGCCGCACCAAGCACTTTTTAAGTCTTTGTGGGGAGCATTTAAGCGTAGATAATATGAATAAAGCGCTTAGTCTTACCTGTGCCGAAATGAATATAGAGATTAATGAATATTGCGTATGCGGAATAAAATACCAAAGCCTGTTTGCACACAAATGGTATGTAGCTACCGATAAAAAAGTTGATACCGATATTTTAAAACAAAAAATAGATGCTCATTTAAAAATAGTGAACGATGATTATCGCGTAGAACGAATATCGGCATTGAAAGATATTTTTGTAGAGGCTTTGCCCCCGCAACTGTTTATAGATTTTTTGCATCGCAAAGGAAAAGTAGGTGCGCAAACGAAGTTTCCTCGTGTACTAAAAGGTAAAAACTTAGATGAGTGGAACAGCTTTTTAAAAGAGAAGGGATATACTTAATCTAGGAAATTTCATATGATTGAGGTAGTATGTTCTAACATCTCAATACCCAATCCGAGTTCTAATCTGCGGTCTTTTATTTGTATCTTTGTTGTATAATATAAAATGAAACGGCTGTTATTTCTTCTTCTTCTTTCTTTATCATTTAGTAGTTTCAGTTCGCAGCTATTAATTCCTATGGATAATACCCAGAAGAATCACCTCAAAGCTTATGGCGTAGCTTACTTTGCTCTTAAGCACGATATTGAAATATACTGGTTACTAAACTACCGTGGCGGTAGTTTTATGTTTAGAAATGATAAGGCTTTTATAGATGAATGTAATATACGCGGGATTACTTATGAAGTAATTCCCGATGCTAAAAGTACCGCCATTTTGCAAGAAATTTCTAACCCCGAATTAAATCAGGATGCTGTTAAGTTGGAAAAAGCACCTCGTATTGCAGTGTATTCTCCCAAAGGTAAACAACCCTGGGATGATGCG
>CAJCJB010000384.1 GCA_903970545.1 Candidatus Saccharimonadota bacterium
TTTACTTATATCGGGGTTAGGACCCGCCAGTTTAAAGTAATCTTCTGCTTTAATATAAACTACTTCCGATGTCCGGTTCTCACTTACAACCTCTACACCTCCCAAATTGTTTTTAAACACAAGTTTGGGACTAAAACTTATCTTTTCATCGGGCTTGGCTTTAATCTTTTTTCTAAGCTCATTATAACTCAGGTTAATAAACACCACCTCTATCTCTTTATTTGCCGGAATGGTAAGTTTGTAATTACCCACACTATCGCTATACACAGGTTGCGTTGCCGTACCACTTATAGAAACCAAAACATCGGGTACCGGGTTGTTGGTTTCATCCATCAGCTTACCGCTAATTACAGCCGTTTGCGCCATGCAGGCAGCAGGTAGCAGGTAGCAGGTAACAAGTAATAATGTTATTTTAATGAGGTTTTTAATAGGAACTTTTATACAATTACCCTTAACGCAGATAAGCTACAAATATTGCATTTTTTTAGAAAAGATGTTTTCTTTTTCTTTGGGCGTTCCGGCGGTTTACCGCCGGCGGGCTTTATGCGCTGCAATCTTTTCCCCCTTTGAAGGGGGAGTAAGGGGGATGTAAAGAGTAGCAAACATCCCCCGTCCTGCGGACACCCCCTTAGAAGGGGGAATAGGCTTTCCACTACAATCCCTAACGCATTGAAGTGAATTTATATTTCAAAAACAAAATCATGTGGGATTGTCTTTTCATCAAAAGGAGTTTCTTTATCTAATTCTGTTAATGATTTACTAATTTTTATTTTGCAAATAAATCTTTTATCATGTTGAATTTGTAAATCAGTTACCTCTAAAATTTGATTAAACAAGGTGTAATTAATTTTAGCATTTGATTTTAAACCTGCTTCATCACTTATATCACCTTTAGAAATTGCCCGTTGCACAGTCTGTATCCACTCAATAATTTGAAATTTTAAATGCTTACTTAGGTCTACTTTTATTTGAGGAACTGAAGCTTTTAAAATTGAAATAAGGTCTGCATACTTCGTTTCTAATTCTGATTTATCAGTACAAGATAAAATATAATCTCTTTCTGTATGAAAGGAAGTGTTCTTGTCCTTATCTGTAAAGTTTAAATAGTCAAGAGTTGTTTGCGTATAGTAGTGTTCAATTTCACCTTTAGGAAATATAAAAATATTAGCGGCTTTAAAAGCTTCTAACAACATATTAAATCTTGGAATAATAAAATTGATGTTTGCTACTTGATTGGTTGATATAACAGATAAAATTTTGTCTTTAAATCTTTGTAATGCTATTAATTGAGATGTAATAACATTATTTTTTTTGTCTCCTATTGGAACAATTGGTTTTAAGTATTCTATAATATGGATTAAGTCTGTGTCAGTTGTAGTTTTAGTAATTAAATCATCAGCAACTTCTTTTAGTTTTCTATCTAATTCACCAATAAGCAGAGATAGGCTAGTTCCTAATGCATTATCCTGAATAAATTTATTGCAGCGTTCATCGCCTTCTGCAACTTCTCTTAATTTACCACTAAAAAAAGCATCAAGGTCTGCTATAATTCTTGCTTTAATATTTAATTTTTTACAAAGTCGAAAAAATACTGCTAATTCATCTTTACCATTAACATCAATTACGCAAGAACCTGAAGCACTTATATTATAGTTTAACTTATCAAAAAGTAAAGTAATAATTTGTTGGTCGGTATAACCTTCTACAAATACCGGATTTGGCGAAAAGAAAAATTGTTTGTGATGTGTATTAAAACGAGGAAGAAATCTTTTTAATATATATTCATCCTGTGTATCCAAAGTATCAATAAAATCAGGTGGTTGATTATAATGGCAAACGAGAATACTTTTTAAATCATCTATACTTCTTAAATCTAAAAAATATGGGGAGTGAGTAATTATAAAAAACAACTTCTTTTTAGGGTCAACTTTAGGGTCTCCCGCAAATTTTCTAATTTCACTTAGAAAAAAAGATTGGAATTGAGGATGCAGATGTAATTCAGGCTCGTCAAGTATCAGGCAGTTTTTGCTTTCATCATAAAGGAAAGTCAAAAGAGTCATTAATTCTTTTAATCCGTGACATTCCTGTTCTTTTAACCCATATTCATCTCCACTAGAATTATTTTGAATTTTGGGTTTAAGAAACCCTCCTTCTTCTACTAACCGAATTGTTTTATTAAAAATATCAGAAAGTAAAGCCTCTATTTTAATTCTTACATCTAACCTTTCTTTTAAAATAACAAAGGCTGATGTAGAGAGCCCAAAATGCTCCCCTTGATTTTTAATATTTGTAAAATTAGCAATATTAAGCCCTTCATTAAAATTACTTCCACTATGAGAATGGTAGTTTTGTTTCTCAAGTCCACTTAATCGCTCTGCATTTAAGAGACGGACGGTATATTTATTAGTTAGTAATTGAACTTTAAGTTGGTCGGCAAACAATGATTTCCCTGTTCCATTTGGACCAACGATTAAATTTATTTCTCCCCATTCTGCTTTTGAAAATGTTTTTGCTCCCCAAAGTGTAGCGAGTTGTATATTTATAGGAATGTTTATCATTTTATGCCTTTTATAAAAATTGTAATTTAGAGCATCGAAACTACAAAAACATATTTACCCATTTCATACAAAAACCACAAAAAACTTACATCATTTCCCTCACAAACCTTTGCTATTTATCAAGTAGCAGCAGTTTCTTCTCAATTAGCCGCAGCTAATTAGCAGATAGCAGCAAAGTTTTCTCAAGTAGCAACAGTTAATTGGCAGATAGCAACAAAGTTTTCTCAAGTAGCAACAGTTAATTGGCAAATAGCAGCAAAGTTTTATCAATTAGCAGCAGTTAATTAGCAAATAGCAACAAAGTTTTCTCAAGTAGCAGCAGCTAATTAGTAAATAGCAACAAAGTTTTGTGGATTAGCAGCTGTTTCTTTACAAATAGCAAGTAATTAAGGTTTGTTAACAATAATTGGCACGGTGTTTGTGTATAGTATAGCAGCGTTATAAACCTTAAAACCAAAAGCGCATGATGATACTTCTAAGTCCGATTACCTGCTCTTTCAAATAGAAAGAGAGTGTATTTACAAAACGTGCGGACAAACCAAAAGAGAAAAACATAAGTCTCCTTCTACAGCTTGAAGCAACCTTATAAGTATTTACTTAGCGGCTCTTTCTACTACAACCAAGTTGAACCGCACAATTAATTTTTAATTTAAAAAAAATAAAAAAATGTCGAACGTGATAATAAAACTGCTGATAGCAGTTATAAAAATGCCAAGTAAAATTGGCGACAGAATAATACGCTTGCAACAAACGGTTACTAAACTAACTACTAATGCGTATTTCTCTACAGGATGGGTAGCAGGCACTTTAACACAGGCACAATTTGGGTTAGATGTTACTGCTTATGCAACAGCCGTAACCAATGTTAAGAACCATGTGGCAGGGGCTGTTGGTGTGCGCAACGCAGCGTGGGCTGTTATAAAAGCCGATATGCAACTTATACTGGCTATGGTACAAAGCAAGGCAAATGCTAACGAAACCATTGCAGAGGCTATAATAGGCAGTGTAGGTTTTTTTGTAAGAAGCGGAAGCGGTAAACAAAAAAAGCAAAATGCAGCTTATAATACCGAAGTGCTTGGCACAGTAACCTTAACAGCTGATGGAACAGGACACCATGAATGGCAGATGAGCAAAGACCAAATAAATTTTATAAACCTGCCGGCTACCACCACAGCGCAAACACAGGTAATGGGACTAATCACAGGTGATGTTTGGTACTTTAGAAACCGTAAGGTAAACAGTAAAAAAACAACCTACAACTGGTGCATGTGGATACAGTTGAAAATAGGTGCAGGTGGTAAAAACCTTGGTGGCGGCAATGCACATGGCACATCAGGTGATTTGCCAACTGCTTAAAGTTTAGCAAACTTTCTCTAAACAAGATGGCATCCTTTAGCAGGGATGCCATTTTTGTTTGAGAGTTATGAACCACCCAGCCAATTTCGGTTAATATCTACAAAAAAATAAATCACTTTTTTTGGCACCTTTTTCTTTTTTCTACGTATACACTATATGTAAGCAGACATAAATAAAACTAAGTCTTAAAAAAACAAGTACATAGTATGATACAAAGCAGAATTAATCTCACTAAAAATATATGTTATGACTCAAGCCGTTTTAGGCGAACAGCATGGTGCCATAACGAAACAATTAAAAATATAGGCCATGAAAACAAAACTATTTATTATCATCGTCTCTTTGGGTATTACAACATACCTAATGGGGCAAGCCCCTGCGGGTTCCTTATCCTCTACGATTAGCGAAACGCAGCAGGCCGACGAGCAAAAAGCCCGTGAGTTCTTTATGCAGCAAAAACATAATCCGAAAGATTATGACGAATACATTACTGCCTGGAGAAAAGAATACAAAAACATCGTACAAAGGCAAAGTCAGCATCCTGCCAACGTAGTTACTTCTGCTAATGCAGGTTGTACCAACATTGACTTTGAACAAGGTAGTATGACCGGATGGACTACCTCAAACGGGTATAACCCGCTTTTCAACGCTTCGGGTTGTTGCCCAACACCAGGTGGCATTCAGGCGGTTACATCGGGTAGCAACTTAGACTATTACGGGGGGTTCCCTACCGTTTGCCCCGGAGGTAATTACTCCTTAAAGTTAGGCGATAGCTTGATTGGAGGGCTTGCCAACCGTATTGAGCAAACATTTTTGGTAAGCAGCAGCAACAGTAATTATTCCTATAAATACGCTGTTGTGTTGCAAGACCCAGGCCATCCACCAACAGAACAACCTTATTTTATGATTGAAATGCTGGATACCAACGGCAATCAAATACCTTGTACTTATTACGAAGTTGCAGCCGGTGCCAATATACCGGGCTTTCAAAACTCTACCGTGCTGGCAGGTGTTATTTTTAAACCATGGACTACTGTTGCCGTTGATTTAAGCCCTTATATAGGACAAAATATTACCATACGCTTTACCACATACGACTGTTCTTTGGGCGGACACTTTGGTTATGCTTATGTGGATGGGTCTTGCCAATCGTTTCAGGTTACACAAAACAATGTTTTATGTTCTAACGGAACTACTGAACTATGTGCACCTCCCGGCTTTGGCGGGTATAGTTGGTCGGGTCCGGGTGTTGTAGGAAATGCTAACTCAGCTTGCATAACTGTTAATACCGCAGGAACTTATACCGTGCAACTTACTACTGTTACCGGGTGCACAACCCCTTTAATTCATAACGTAACAAGTGTACAGGCACCTACGGCATCTTTTACCACAAGCAATCAATCGTGCGATGGCATTATAACTTATACCAATACATCCACAGGCTCCTTGCTTCTTAATATCTGGAACTTTGGAGACGGTACTACATCTTTATTAACCGCACCTACACATACCTATAGTGGTGTAGGAACCTATACAAACAGTTTAAGCGTTCTTGCTACCAACGGGTGTAGTGATACTACGTTTCAAACCGTAACTATTCATCCAAATCCTGTAGCTCAGTTTTTATTTACGGATGAGTGTGCGGCAAGTAGTGTGAGCTTTACCAATACTTCAACGTATAGCGGAGGTTCTATTACCAGCCGATGGGCATTTGGAGATGGTGCTACATCTATACTTACAAACCCTACACATGCTTATGTAAATGGAGGCAGTTATAGTGTGCAGCTTGTAATAACAGATACGAATACCTGTAAAGATAGTATCGTTAAGATAGCCAACATCTATAATTTGCCTGCGGTAAGCTTTAGTGCGGCAGCAGTTTGTCAGGGAAATAATACAAGTTTTGCCAATACATCTTCTGTGACAGGTTCCACGCTTAGTGGGTATGCATGGAGTTTTACAAACAACGGAACTATTAATAATATTGCACAAAACCCAACAAACGTTTATCCTTCAAGCGGAACTTATAC
>CAJCJB010000385.1 GCA_903970545.1 Candidatus Saccharimonadota bacterium
ACCGGAACGGTTTTAATAATCATCCACTCAGGATTATTTACTACATTCTCATTCGCATGCCTGAAAGCTTCAATAACCTGAAGACGCTTTAATGCTTCGTTTTTACGTTGTTGAGAAGTTTCAGTATTTGCTTTATGACGCAGTTCAAAAGACAGTGTATCTAAGTTTGTACGTTGTAATAAATCATACAAAGCCTCACCACCCATTTTAGCAATAAATTTGTTAGGGTCTGAATCATCTAACAGAGGATTTTCTTTTGGAAGCGTATCTAAAATGTTTAAATATTCTTCTTCTGTTAAGAAATCTAAGGTATTAACCTGAGATGCAGCACCAGCATTAATTACTACATAACGCTCGTAGTACACAATCATTTCAAGTTTTTTGGTAGGTAACCCTAACAAGTAACCTATTTTGCTTGGTAAAGAACGGAAGTACCAAATGTGAGCTACAGGAACCACCAAACTGATGTGTCCCATACGCTCACGACGTACTTTCTTTTCAGTTACTTCAACACCGCAACGGTCGCAAATAATGCCTTTATAGCGAATACGTTTGTATTTACCGCAATGACATTCGTAATCCTTTACAGGTCCAAAAATACGCTCGCAGAATAATCCGTCGCGCTCTGGTTTATATGTTCTGTAATTTATGGTTTCAGGTTTTAAAACCTCTCCGCTTGAACGATTTAATATCGCTTCAGGTGAAGCAAGGCTTATAGTAACCTTTGTAAAATTTGATTTTAATTTTGTTTCTTTTCTGAAAGCCATGTTTTATATTTTCTTTTTAAAAAATTTAGCTCAAATTATAAAATTTGATTCCTTCTCTATCTGATGATAGAGAAGGAATCAAAACCACTAGTCTAAGGTAACCTCTAAACCTAAGCCTCTTAACTCATGCAACAATACGTTGAATGATTCAGGAATACCCGGTGTGCCAAGATTTTCTCCTTTAACAATAGCTTCATAAGCTTTTGCACGACCCATTACATCGTCAGACTTAACAGTCAATAATTCTTGTAAGATATTAGCTGCGCCATAAGCTTCAAGTGCCCAAACCTCCATCTCACCAAAACGCTGACCACCAAATTGTGCTTTACCACCAAGAGGCTGTTGCGTAATTAACGAGTATGGTCCGATTGAACGAGCGTGCATCTTATCATCAACCATGTGGTGTAGTTTAATCATATAAATGATACCTACAGTTGCCGGTTGGTCAAAAGGCTCACCTGTTCCCCCATCACATAAATATGTTTTACCATACTGAGGGATTTTGGCATCTTCACAATACTTATTTAAGTCTTCTAAAGAAGCTCCATCAAATATTGGAGTTGAGAATTTTACACCTAATTTTTGTCCTGCCCAAGCTAATACAGTTTCATAAATCTGTCCGATGTTCATACGAGATGGTACACCAAGCGGATTTAAAACAATATCAACCGGAGTTCCGTCTGCCAAGAAAGGCATATCTTCTTCTTTAACGATACGAGCTACAACACCTTTGTTACCATGACGACCAGCCATTTTATCACCTACACGTAATTTTCGTTTAGATGCAATATAAACTTTTGCCATCTGAACAATTCCGGCAGGTAGTTCATCACCAACTGTAATTTGGAATTTCTCGCGTTTGTGCTTACCCATTAAATCGTTGTAACGAATCATGTAGTTATGCAACAAACGTTTAATTGAGCTGTTGATATCTTTATCGGTAGTCCAGTTATCAGGATTTACCTCACTATAAGTAAGTTTTTCAAGTAGTTTTTGAGTAAACTTAGTTCCTTTAGTGATAATTTCTTCTTTCAAGTGGTTTAATACGCCTTGAGAAGTTTTACCGTTAACTAAAGAGAATAACTTATCTACTAATTGATTTTTTAAATCAGTAATGTTCTTGTGATAATCATTATCTAATTTATCAACTAAACCTTTTTCTTCAAGTTTTGCTTTTTTATCTTTTACAGCACGAGAGTAAAGGCGCTTATCAATTACAATACCACGAGTTGAAGGAGGAACACGCAAAGAAGCATCTTTTACATCACCGGCTTTGTCACCAAAAATAGCACGTAAAAGTTTTTCTTCCGGTGAAGGATCTGATTCTCCTTTTGGAGTAATTTTTCCAATCAGGATATCACCTTCTTTTACCTCTGCTCCTATTCTAATCATACCATGCTCATCCAAATCTTTGGTAGCATCTTCACTTACGTTAGGAATATCAGGAGTTAATTCTTCTAAACCACGTTTGGTATCACGTACATCAAGGCTATATTCATCAACGTGTAATGAAGTAAAGATATCATCACGAACAATTTTTTCGCTGATAACAATAGCATCTTCAAAGTTGTACCCTTTCCATGGCATGAAAGCTACTTTAAGATTAATACCTAAAGCAAGTTCTCCACCTTCGGTAGCATAACCTTCAGTAAGTATTTGCCCTTTATGCACTTTATCACCTCTTCTAACAATAGGCTTTAAGTTTACACAAGTGCTTTGGTTAGTCTTTTTGAATTTAGTTAACTTATATGATTTAACATCACCTTCAAAACTTACTAACTTTTCTTCAGCACTACGACTATATTTAATTACAATCTCATTAGAATCAACATACTCAACCACTCCATCTCCTTCTGCATTGATAAGCGTACGAGAATCTTTAGCTACGCGAGCTTCGATACCGGTACCTACAATGGGTGCTTGTGCACGCATTAATGGAACAGCCTGACGTTGCATGTTAGAGCCCATAAGTGCACGGTTAGCATCATCATGCTCCAAGAAAGGAATTAAGTTTGCCGCTACCGAAGCAATTTGATTAGGAGCCACATCCATTAATTGAACTTTTGCAGGTTCAACAATTGGGAAGTCACTTTCATTACGACACTTTACAGTATCTCCTTCAAAGTGTCCTTTATCATCTAAGTCTTGTCCGGATTGAGCGATTGTTTTTAAGTCTTCTTCTTCTGCTGTTAAATAAGTAATAGGTTTATTTACCTCTACTTTACCATCAGTAACAACACGATAAGGAGTTTCAATAAATCCTAAACGGTTTACTTTAGCATAAACACAAAGTGAAGAAATCAGACCAATATTTGGACCCTCAGGAGTTTCGATAGTACAAAGACGACCATAGTGTGTATAGTGAACGTCACGAACCTCAAAACCTGCACGCTCACGACTTAAACCTCCTGGCCCTAGTGCCGATAGGCGTCGTTTATGCGTAATCTCTGATAATGGATTGGTTTGATCCATAAACTGAGAAAGCTGGTTGGTACCAAAAAATGAGTTGATAACAGATGATAATGTTTTAGCATTAATCAAATCTATCGGAGTAAATACCTCGTTATCACGAACGTTCATACGCTCACGGATTGTACGAGCCATACGGGCTAAACCTACACCAAACTGAGAGAACAATTGTTCACCTACAGTACGTACACGACGGTTTGACAAGTGATCAATATCATCAACATCAGTTTTAGAGTTGATAAGCTCAATCAGGTATTTTATAATTAAAATGATATCTTCTTTTGTAAGAACGCGAACGTTCATTGGTGTTTCAATACCAAGTTTTTTGTTGATACGGAAACGACCAACCTCTCCTAAATCATAACGTTTGTCAGAGAAGAATAATTTATCAATTACACCACGTGCAGTTTCTTCATCTGGTGGCTCGGCGTTACGCAACAAACGATAGATATGTTCAATCGCTTCTTTTTCAGAGTTGGTAGGATCTTTTTGTAGTGTGTTGTAAATAATAGCAAAGTCGGTAGTATTTACATCCTGTTTGTGTAGGATAATATCTTTTACACCGGCATCTACAATTAAATCAATGTGAGCATCTTCTAAAATAGTTTCACGCTCAATCAATACTTCATTACGCTCAATAGATACAACCTCTCCGGTATCTTCGTCTACGAAATCTTCAGTCCAAGTTTTTAAAACACGGGCAGCTAATTTACGACCAACTTCACGTTTCAAACCTGCTTTAGAAACTTTCACTTCATCAGCAAGACCAAAAATCTCTAATATTTGTTTATCGCTTTCAAAACCAATAGAACGTAACAAAGTTGTTACGGGTAATTTTTTCTTACGGTCGATGTAAGCGTACATCACATTATTAATGTCTGTAGCAAACTCTATCCATGCTCCTTTAAAAGGAATTACACGGGCAGAATATAATTTGGTTCCGTTTGCGTGACGACTTTGTCCAAAGAACACACCGGGTGAACGGTGCAACTGAGATACAATAACACGCTCTGCTCCGTTAATAACGAAAGAGCCACGGCTTGTCATATATGGGATTGTACCTAGATATACATCCTGTACAATTGTTTCAAAATCTTCATGTTCTGGGTCGGTACAATAAAGGCGAAGTTTCGCTTTTAAAGGTACACTGTATGTAAGACCACGCTCTACGCATTCTTCAATAGCATAACGAGGCGGGTCAATAAAATAATCCAAAAACTCAAGAACGAATTGGTTTCTTGAATCGGTTATCGGAAAGTTTTCAGAAAACACACGAAATAAACCTTCTTCATTTCTGTTGTCGGCTGTGGTTTCTAATTGAAAAAAGTCTTTAAATGATTGAATTTGTATATCCAATAAATCCGGGTACTCTACCGGGAATTTTACTTTAGAGAAGTTTATTCTCTGTGTTTTTTTTGCTGTGGCCAAAGCTTATTAGTTTTTAGGTTATACAATAAGTTACAAAAAACGCTTGTGTTTGCTGTTGCAACAAACAAGGAAAGGGTCATGCTTTTTTACAAGCTAGACCCTAACCTAATTTTATGAGAAAAATTACTTAACCTCAACTTTTGCACCGGCTTCTTCAAGAGCTTTTTTAATAGATTCTGCTTCTTCTTTTGCAATACCTTCTTTTATTGCTTTAGGAGCACCATCTACTAAATCTTTAGCTTCTTTCAGACCTAGACCAGTTAAGTCTTTTACAACTTTAACTACACCTAATTTTGCTGCACCTGCTTCAAGCAATATAACATCAAAAGATGTTTTTGCTGCTGCAGCTTCTCCGCCGCCACCGCCGCCCATTACTACTGCTGCTGCTGCTGGTTCAATTCCATATTCGTCCTTTAACACAGTTGCTAATTCTTGTACTTCTTTTACTGTAAGGTTTACAAGTGTTTCAGCGATTGATTTTACGTCTGCCATTTTATTTTTTGTTTAATTGTTCTTACTTAAGTTTAATTTATTTTTTTCTTTAACAGTTATGCTGCAGCTTCCTGCTTTTTGTTTTCTAAACCACCTATTACGCGGCGTATTGGAGCTTGTAGTAAGGATACCACATCTGCAATAAGTTCGTTTTTAGATTTCAACGATGCCAAAGCATCTAATTGATTATCTCCGATATAAACAGTTTCTTCTACAAAAGCAGCTTTTAATAAAGGTTTATCGTTGCCTTTTTTGCGGAAATCCTTAATAACCTTTGCAGGGCCATTAGAAGTTTCAGCAAACATAAGGGCTGTATTTCCTTTCAAAGCAGGTATCATTTCAGCTAAACGACTGTCGTTAGCTCTTTCCAATGCTTTTTTAAGCAATGTATTTTTTACTACCTGAATGGAAATCTTTTTATCGAAACACTCTTTTCTAAGCTGGTTTACTTTTTCTACTGTTAAAGAAGAACAGTCAGCCAAATAGATTTTGCTATTTTTATTTAGCTCTTCTAACAGCTGTTCTATTACTTGTGTTTTTTCTTCTTTTTTCATTTACTAATTAGTTAAAGGATTTAGTGTCTAAAGCTATACCTTGGCTCATGGTGCTACTCATAAACACGCTTTTTACGTAAGCACCTTTGGCCGATGAAGGCTTCAGTTTTACGATAGTATTTAGCAATTCGTTAGCGTTTTCTGCCAACTTTGCAGCATCAAAAGATACCTTGCCAATAGCTGCGTGAATGATTCCGGCTTTATCAACTTTAAAGTCAATTTTACCACCTTTTGCTTCGGTTACCGCTTTACCAATTTCCATTGTTACAGTACCTGTTTTCGGATTTGGCATTAAACCACGGGGACCTAACACACGACCTAATGCACCCAGTTTTCCCATTACCTGAGGAACTGTTACAATTACATCAATGTCTGTCCAACCGCCTTTAATTTTCTCAATATAGTCATCCAACCCAACAAAATCTGCACCTGCTGCTTTTGCTTCCGCCTCTTTATCGGCAGGAACAAGAGCCAGTACGCGCATTGTTTTACCAGTACCATGAGGTAAGGTTACAACACCGCGCACCATTTGGTTAGCTTTACGTGGGTCAACTCCTAAACGGATCGCAAGATCCACAGATGCGTCAAACTTCGTAGTTGTGATATCTTTCACAATTTTAGAAGCCTCCGCAACTGTATAAGACTTGGTGGTATCAAATTTACCAACCACAGCTTTTCTTTTTTTAGTTAACGTTGCCATGTTTTATTTATTAATTAATTGTTTTTAAAAGGAGCGTCGCCTGTTACGTTAACACCCATACTGCGTGCAGTTCCGGCAACCATTTTCATAGCAGATTCGATTGTAAAACAATTCATATCCACAATTTTATCTTCAGCAATTTTCTTTACCTGATCCCAGGTAATATTGCCTACCTTCTTACGATTGCTTTCGCCCGAACCTAATTTTATTTTGCCCAGTTCCATGATTTGTGCCGCTACCGGTGTACGTTTGATAACAAAATCAAACGTTTTATCCATGTAAACATTAATGATTACAGGTAATAATTTTCCGGCTTGTTCTTGCGTACGAGCATTAAACTGCTTGCAAAACTCCATAATGTTCACACCTTTTGCACCTAATGCAGGTCCAATTGGCGGCGATGGGTTAGCTGCCCCTCCTTTTATCTGTAGTTTTACCAGTGCTGATAACTCTTTTGCCATTTTTTTGGTTTTTTAATTCGGCTTTTTGATTTCGGTTATTAACGTTGGAAGCAGCGATAAAGCGCCATTAATAACCTTGCCTTGTGCCATTTTTTTTTGTTTATTCGCCAACTTACTTTTTAGCGGACGGCAAAGGTAATAATTATATATTTATCCCCAACTATTTTTTTTCATTTATTTAGGGCGTTTCGGCGGCTTTTAATGGGAAGCCGCCGTCGGGCTTTACGCGCTGCACGGCAGCTTGCTCTAATCCCTAACGCAAACAACCATTAACGGTGGTTATGATGTCTTTGTTTTCGGCAAACCAACTGTTTTCAGTATGCGGTTAGCCTCCTCCAACTTGTCAGGAAAAAGTACTTTCGCGGCAAGCTTGTCAAGCGTCTTGTTAATTTTAACGATTGGCGTTTTAGATTTATTTAACTCTTTAACAGTCATAATAGCGCAAATTTACGGCTTTTTTCTTTTAATTAAAAATGCTTTATAATCAACTCCTTTGCGGAACGTATGCCACTGGTCATCCTTTAAGCCAAACACTTCAAAATCTTTCTTAATTTCTAATAAATTATTGGTAATTCCAATCCTGTAAAGCCTTGTCCTTGCACTATTGCTTCCTCTGGCATAAATCCATGCATCCGGGTGCTTGTCCGTAAAAGCATAAACAGTCGAAGCAACGGTTGCCAAAACTTGTTGACTGTCTCCGTTATTAGTTATAACAAGGTCGTTAATCTCACCGGTTTTTTCATCTTTGTCTCCAAAACCTAAATTATAATAGTCTTTCAAATTGGTTTCGGTGTACTGAACTATCTTTTTAATTCTGCCCTTTGCTCCAACACTTACAAATTCAAACAGTAATAACTTTCTGTCAGATTCAAGCTGATATTTTTCATACTTCATAATTGCTTAAAGATACAAAATAATTTCTTTTTTGGCGTAATTCAAATCTTCACTGGTTACGCCGTCGGGCTTTACGCGCTGCACGGCAGCTTGCTTCAATCCCTAACACAAAACAGCACATTATCTGCTCCTAAGAAAGTATTTTTTACTCCAAAAGAAGGATAATTTACTCCGCAGAAAGGTTTTTTTGCTTCAAAAAAAGGTTCTTTTACTTCGCAGAAAGTATGTTTTGCGCTAAAAAAAGGTTTTTGCGCTCCGCAGAAAGTATTTTTTGCTCCGAAAGAAGGGTAATTCGCTCCGTAGAAAGTATTTTTTGCTTCAAAAGAAGGTTGTTTTGTTCCGAAAAAAGGATTATTTGCTCTGCAAATTAGGCTGTTTGCGCTATGGTGCTGTGCAAAAACGGACTAAAATTGCTCATTTCGCCCGATTCGCTTATATAACAAGCGGTGTACCACACATCTGATTTTGCCTGTGCAGCCAAAAAGTTGCTAACGTTGCGAAATTTGGTGCAAAACTTCAAATGCGAAAACTGTGTCCATGCAGTTGGGGCAGTTGTGCCCACATAAACCAGCAGCCAAATAAATACCACGCCATCGGGCAAGCCTTTACTTTCGGGTGTTTCGGGGTTGTGGGCATCCACCACATGCTCTAAGTGTTTAACATTATACATACTTAGCAGGGGTGCTGCATCAGCAATTCTAAAACTCTCGGCACTGTTGGTACGCGGGTTTGGTTCGGGTATAAAAAATACTTTGGCATCGGTTGGTGTTAGCGTGCCGGGCGTTGCCTTTTCGGTAGCTTTTAAAATAGTACGCTGCGAGTGTATAATAGCCAGCATTTTTTTCTTTATCGTATTTTTTTGTGTGGTTAGTGTACCCGTGCGCGTAGCTTTATTTTTTTCTAACGGATAAACATACAACCATGTGTTGCTGGTAGTAGTTGTACCAAACAACGCCAACAAAGCGTTATATACAGTACTCGGAATGTTTAAACGTGTCCATGTTATAGTAGTAGAACCGCTATCAGGGTCGGCAATGGCAAGGTGCGCCATCAGGGCTCTAACACCTGCATCAAACAAATCATCTTTAGTAGGAAAATTTTCGGGTTTCTTTTTGGCTTTACTCATGGTTTTATTTTTATGGGTTAGGTTTTATATTTAAAAAATCTTCTTGTGTGCAGTTAAGCGCAATAATTATTTTATCTAAGTAATCTAAGCTTATGCTTATTTTAGCTTTTTCAATTTTCCACACATACTGCCTGTCGGCATCTATCAAATCGCCAAGCTCTTGTTGAGTAAGGTTATTTTTCTCTCTAAAGAATTTTACTTTTAGCCCAACTATTTCTTTTGCCGTATGTGTGAAAGAACTTTGCAAATAGAAACTATTTTAACCAATTAGTTGTAACTTACCATGACTACAAATAAAAAAGCCCCTGACTTTTCGTTCAGGGGCTTTTTTAAAGTTGCATATTACCATTATCTATGCAGGCTTTTCAACCAAAGAATAGTTTGCCATATCAGATACTTTACTTAACTACTTATATGTAATAGGCAGTTCAACTTCCACATCATCCCAGGCAATGGTTAGCAAAGTCCCAGTTGCATTATCTTTAAATGAAAAAATTAATTTTTCTTGCAGATTACTTTTTTTAACGGCAACCTCTGTTATTGCTTCCTCCGTTTTCAACCTGTCGTGTTTTTTTGTTTTATCGTGGTTGTAATCTGCATTTAATTTTGAATTTAAAATGATAAGCCACTTATCTTTTAGAGGAATAGTACAAAGGGTGTAAGTACCTGCTTCAATTTCATTTTTATCGATTATAACGGGTTTAGAAAAAGTAATTTCGGTTGCTTCGTTTGCCCCTGTTCTCCATACTTCTCCATAGGGTACTAAATCTCCAAATATTACTCTTCCGCGTTTAGAGGGCTGCCCATAAGTAACTTTTACGTTCTTTCCTTCCGCGCACATTTTAGGGCTTGTTATTTCTTGTGCTACTGCTTTATGCTGTATTGCAAATAATAAAAGAATGGATGCCAGTATTGTTTTCATTTTTAATGTGGGTATTAAAATTGTTTTTATTTATCTTATAAGGAGGCCCCGAGTGGTATTATCCACATTCATCAATTAAAGCTATCAAAACTTTAAAAGATGCACAGCATTTCTGCCCGAGGCCATAGATTGTAAAGTATTTTTCAAGTCTATTTTATAAAGCGATGAATTGCTTTATCGGCGTTATCTTGAAATGTAGTATTTTTCAAAGCAGTAAAAAATGTGCTTTGGTCAACCATGTCGCCTGATAACTTACCCTCTTTACTTGCATAAAAAACACCACTTTTATATCGCTCATCCGATATGCCATCTACAAAGCGTTTTACACCTACTTCAATCTTATGCACCATTCCTCCCATCAACGGGAATACAATAGGCATCATAAAATTCTTCAACATAAATCTCATAGGCGCGGGTAAACTATCAGGGGCATTAGTTCCCTTTGTGTTCCCGGGGCTAACAACAATAAATTTAATGTCGGGATATTTTCTTGCCATGGATAAGGCCCACATGGTTCCTACATATTTAACGTAGCCGTATGCTTGCGTTACATCAAATTTATTACCAAAATAGGTTCCGTCAAGAACAGCAGCAAACTCATCCACAGTAGAAGTCTTCATTGCCACCGGTTTCATTCCGAGAGGCTTTACTCCCGGCACAGCTTCAGCACTTACAAATAGCACAGCTTTTTTTAACTTGTCTTGTTTTAGAAGTTCATCTACTAGAACAACATGACCTAAAATATTGGTAGCAGCTAATTCATTCATACCGGAAGGTGTAATTTTTGCAGCCGTTTTGCCAACCATTCCACCTGCATTTAAAATTATTGCATCAATAGGTTCCTTAATTTTTTCTACTGCTTTTCTTACAGAATTTGTATCAGAAACATCCCCGATAACAATTTCAAAAATCCTTTTTCCTGTTTTCTCCTCAAGTTCTTTTTTTGCTACCTCGGCTTTCGCTTGATTTCTACAAAAAAGAATTACCCTTTTTGTTTCTTTTTTCAATGCCAACTGTCTGGCAGCCTCTTGCCCGAGTCCAGTATTTGCTCCGGTTATTAATATACTTTCGTTCATTTTTTATTTTTTTAATTATTACTACTGTAATAATAATTGTTTAAAGGGTGTTATTGGCATCAATAAGTCCACGATATTTGCTCAAGCGTACTTATTTTATGTCTTCTATAAGTTTTAAAGCGATTGAAGTACCTGTGGAAAATCGCTACTGTTCCAACGGTCAGTTATTTTCCCATCCTTCAACATCTCAATGTCAAATATATTTATTACAATTGTTTTGCCTGTTGCAGGTTTTCCCATGAACTCACCTGTATGGGTTCCGGTTATGGTTTTTCTCACGCATACCTTGTCGCCTTCACCAAAAATCTCCTGAATGTTCACCGAGATATTTGAAAACCCATGATGTAAGGCAGTGACGAATTTCACCATTGGCCCCACGTCTGTGGGTGAATTGGGTGGCGCTGAATGATTGACAAAGTTTTCTGCAAACACCTCTTTTGTGATGTCCATATTTCCTTTCCCAAAAAATTCATTATTGAATTTAATTACCACTTGCTTGTTTTGTTCTACTGTCATTTTGTTTTCCATTTTAGGTTTATTATTATTTCTTGAAGTTTGTGCTTGCGTGTTTTGATAGCCTAACGATAAGGTTAGTATTGCTATCGTTATTATTGATTTCTTCATAGAGTGTTTATTAAAACTGTTTTTATTTACGCCACAAAAATAATTGCTTAAATTGTCCTATTGGTATCAATAAGTCCATTATATTTGCTCAATCGTATATATTTAAGCTATGGATGCATTAAGTGGTGTTTTAGAGAGTGCCAAATTGAAAACAGTTGTTTATCCAAAATTTAGCTTTACTTCACCATGGGGCATAGAAATGGAGCAAGATTCACGCTCGCAGTTTTGGAGGCTTTTAAAAGGCACTTGTTATTTGAGAGTACCAGGTGAGAAGGCTATAAAAATGAATGTGGGCGATGTTGTTTGCATTCCTCATGGTTCTAAACATCTCATTTCAGGTAAATCTAATTCTGCTTGTGTATCAACTGCGCAATTCGGCAAAGCTTATCATAGTGGAAAGCCTTTATTTCAAGGAAAAGATGAAGAGACATTATTAATGGGTGGGCATTTTGAGTTTACTCCATCTGTACAACATCCATTTATTAAGTCACTGCCAAAAGTGATACATATAAATACAACTAAAGAATTAAACTTGTGGCTGGAACAGGCCGCAGTGATGATGAATGAAGAGATAAGTAATGAAAAAATAGGAAGTAAATTAATTTTAGGGCGCTTGGTTGATATTCTTTTTGTATTAATTATTCGTGCTTATATAGAACAGGCAGATTTAAAAGAGGGTTTTTTGATGGCATTAAAGGATAATAGAATTAGTAATTCTTTAAAATCTATACATCAATCTCCTGAAAAAGACTGGACGTTAAATCAATTAGCTGTGACTGCCGGTATGTCCCGTTCTTTGTATTGCAGAGAATTTAAAAGATTAGTAGGCGAAACACCTTTAGGTTATTTAACCAACTGGCGTATTTTAAAATCGAAAGAAATTTTATCAGTAAACAAAGAAAACATCAGTGAAATAGCCAGTAAGGTTGGTTATCAATCTGAAGCTGCGTTTAACAGACTTTTCAAATCAAAAGTTGGCGAAACCCCTGCAAGCTACCGAAGGAAGATTCTTTCTTAGAAGGATAAAATTTTTGCGTTAGGGATTGCAGTGGAAAGCCTTTGCGTAACCGCAAAGCTTGTAACGAAAAGCCCGACCTTTGTAATCAAAGGGAACGCCCAAACAAAAAAGCCACATTTAAAAACGAGGCTTTATACCTTTCACTTATTTAGAAGTTTATTTTATGCAGCAGAGGCTTTGTTGGCAGCCCATTCTATAAGAATCTTTGCATCTTTGATGTATTCCGGGAATTTTCTTTTATCGGCAAAGCCGTCATAGCCCGCATCTATATGAAATACCTGATAGCAGGCATTAAAATAATCTTTCATTTTTCCGTTTTCTTTGGCTAAAACAGCTATGTAATCTTTCACATCAGGGCGTTGTCCTTTTTTTAGATTTACTAAGCCCGTTTCATTAATAGCATATAAAATGCCTAAGTATGCGGTGTGCCCTGCCATACGTACATATTTTTTGTCTTCGTAAGATATAAACGTAGGTTTGGCTTTTGTTTTTAGAATTTCAAGTGCGTTATCTAAATAGCGCACACTTTCGTTAATAACAAGCTGTTTTTTCTGCATCTTAGTCATAGTGCAAATATAACAAAAAAGCCCCGTTAAAAACGAGGCTTTTAATTCCTTTCTCCCTTCTCCTTTGGAAATGCTTTTTCAGCATTCAACGAAACCAAAAGAAATAATAACGATGAGCTAAAAGGATTGGGGATGAGGCTTTTTATGCAGCGGCTTTGTTGGCAGCCCATTGTATTAGTTCTTCTGCACATTTTATATAGGCAGGAAGTGTTTTTTTGTAGGCAATACCATCATAGCCCAAACTAAGATGAAATGTTTCGTAGCACAAATTAAAGTTGTGAAGCATTTTGCGGTTCTCTTTGGCTAATATACCTCTGTAATCTTTTACATCAGGGCGTTGTCCTTTTTTTAATTTAAGTAAACCTGTTTGGTTAAGAGCATATAGCACACCATGATAGGCATAATGCCCTGCCGCTTTTACATATTTTTGGTCTTCGTAAAAATCTCCAACGGGCTTTGCTTTGGTTTTTAATGTTTCTAAGGCATTATCAATATAACGCATGCTTTCGTTTACAATAAGCTGTTTTTTCTGCATCTTAGTCATAGTGCAAATATAACAAAAAAGCCCCGCATCTCTGCAGGGCTTTTAATTCCTTCCTCCCCTCTCCTTCGGAGAAGGGTTGGGGATGAGGCTTTTTATTCGCGCTCTACCTCTCCAAAACCAAGTTCTACAGGGGTTTTGCGTCCGAATATTTTTACGGTTACTTTTATTTTCTTTTTCTCTTCGTTAATCTCTTCAATAACACCATTAAATCCGTTAAACGGTCCATTTATTACCTTAATAGATTCGCCAACTACATACGTGTTAGTTACAACTCCTTCAGCTTCGGTTAACTCATCTACTTTACCTAAAATACGGTTAACTTCAGCCAAACGCATAGGTACAGGCTCTCCGCCTTTAGTTTCTCCTAAAAAGCCAATAACACCCGTAATGTTTTTAATAATGTGAGCAACCTCTCCTGCTAAAATAGCTTCAATCAACACATAACCCGGGTAGAAATTGCGTTCTTTCTGCATTTTCTTCCCGTTACGTACTTGTATAATCTTTTCCATTGGAATTAAAACCTGAGCCACATAATCGTTCAGCTTAAGGCGGTTAATCTCAACTTCAATATATTGTTTTACTTTTTTCTCTTGTCCGCTAATAGCACGAACAACATACCATTTAAGTACAGGAGCTTCCTTTTTTGTTTTTACTTGTTCGCTCATCATCTATAAATTATTTAGCAGTTGGTAAGCCAATTCCATTAATTTTTTAAAGCCGCTATCCATTAAAAAGATAACTATAGCAATCATAGCAGAAGCAATAAGCACAACAACAGCACTTTCTTGTAACTCTTTCCAGGTTGGCCAAGAAGTTTTCTGTACTAATTCGGTGGTTGTTTC
>CAJCJB010000386.1 GCA_903970545.1 Candidatus Saccharimonadota bacterium
CAAATAATTTATTTAGTGATGTAGTTGCTCCATAGGCAATATTATATACCTGATTGATAGCTGTTTTATCTTCTGTAAAAGCTGCTAATAAGTTTGCCTGTATTACATTCTCTACATAAGTAAAATCGCGGGTATTGTTGCCATCTCCAAAAATGGTGGGTGATTGATACTTTAGTAGTTTATCTATAAAAATAGGGATAACCGCTGCATACGGACCAGCAGGGTTTTGTTTAGGGCCAAATACATTAAAATACCGTAGGCCTATTATTTCCATTTTATAGGAAGATGCAAACACTGCCGCATAAAGCTCATTAGTCTTTTTACTTACTGCATAAGGCGACAAGGGGTTGCCAACAATATCTTCTTGTTTAGGCATATTCAAATCATCGCCATAAACAGAGGAAGATGAGGCATATACAATACGTTTTACTTTGTTTTGTTTAGCAGCTTCTAATATGTTTATAAAACCGGTAACGTTAGTTTGATGGGTAGCTAACGGATTTTCAATACTACGGGGCACACTACCCAGTGCCGCCTGATGAAGTATAATATCCTGATTTAGAGCTGCAACCAAACAAGTTTCATAATTGCAAATACTACCCTCTATAAAATGTATCTTTTTGGAATCTATATGAATTTTTATATTATTTATGTTTCCGGTTTCGAGATTATCCAGAACGGTAATTTGTTTATAGTTGTTAGACACTAAATAATCTACTAGGTTACTGCCTATAAAACCTGCACCGCCAGTTATAAGAATTTTTTTATCTAAATTGATGTTGCTCATGCTTTTTCTAAAACAGCGGCAGGGAGTTTTATAATTACGTGTTGTTGAATAGACTCTAATGCCACCACAAAAAATTCATTTTTGTCTTTTCTTATGATGGTACCTGATAGTCCTTTGAAATTGCCTTGTGTTATTTTTATATCTATTCCTTTAGTCAGATTATGTATATTTCCGATTGCTGTTTCGTAACCAAAAGAGGTAATATCTTTTAGCAGTTGTATCTCGTTATCTCTTACTATTGCGGGTTTCTTTTCGAACGAAATATAGTTTACGATGCCGTTTACCGTAAATACTTTTTCTTTTTCTATGGGGGCGTGTTTTACGAAAACATAGCCTTTTATCAGTGGCAGCTCAATCATTTTTTTACGGTCTGCCCATTGGCGCAGTGTTTTTACAATAGGTGTGTATGCTTCAATACCTTTATTTAATAAGGTATCCTGCACCTTTTTTTCCTGGCGCGAAGAAACATACAAAGCATACCATTTTTTTTCTTCTTGTATCAACCTTTTTTATTTGTGATTTTACAGCTTCGCCTCCTCAGTTACATGGAACTAAGTGAGTTTACTTTTTTTGTTGTTAGCATGCTTCGACTACGCTCAGCATGACAATTATTTTACTTACTCCAGAGGAGCAAAGGGTGCATGCCCGGTTCTTTGATTTTATCTAAATCAAACTCGGATGGGATATAATGCACGTATCTTATTTTCTTATCTATTTTCTTTTCTGCCTTTTCTATTTGTTCTAACAGGAAGGATTTATTAATTGCACCACCCACCAGCACTAAATCGATAATATCGGTGGCTTGTCCTTTAGAGAGTTTACCAACTAAATACACTTTATCTAAGTCTCCGATACGCTGAAGAATGTAATCGATAACATGATCGAGACCTGTCATTTTAAGGACTATACTATTGATATCTTTAAAGAGAGGATGTTTGATATTTACGGTAAATAGTCTTTTGTTGCCTTCGCTATATGAATCTATAAAGCCGGCTTTCTCAAATTTATTAAGCTCTAAGCGAATGGCGTTGGTAGACTCACCAAACTCTTCTTCCAAGTTACGGAGATAGGCAGTATTTTTGCTATTGATAAAAAATTTCATCAAGAGCTTGATTCTGGTTTTAGATGATATAAGAGTTTCTATCATTTATTGAGTAACAAAACTACTCATTATGTGTTTAAAAACAAATTATTTTTTACTAATTATTAATGAGTGGCTATGAATTATAGTTCCTACAACTTTAATCTGCAAGGATTTGGAGCGTAAAGCACGACCTTTGTAATCAAAGGGAACGCCCACATAAATTACCAATACAATTATAATTCTTACTTTAGCTGCGCAATATGTCGGCGGCAAAAACATTACTAAACGAACAGAACTTCGAAATAACGCTTACCCGCCTTTGTCACCAGCTTATTGAAACCCACAACAATTTTGAGAACACAGCGCTGATTGGTTTGCAGCCTCGTGGCGTATTTCTTTCCAAGCGCATACACAAGCAATTGCAAACGCTTTGCAAAAACAAAAACATACTGTGCGGCGATTTGGATATTACCTTTTACCGAGATGATTTCCGCCAGAAGGAACTGATACCCAACCAAACCAACATACCCTTTATTATAGAAAACAAAAACGTGGTGCTGATAGATGATGTGTTGTTTACGGGGCGCACCATACGCTCGGGCTTAGATGCCCTGCTGGCTTTTGGCAGACCAAACAAGGTAGAGTTGCTGGTATTGATAGACAGAAGGTTTAGCCGCCACCTGCCTATACAACCCAATTATGTAGGCAAAACTATAGACAGTATACAGTCTCAGCAAGTAAAAGTAGAATGGAAAGAAACCGAAGGACACGATAAAGTAACCTTAGTAAATAAATGAATGATTTTCTGATTGTTGTCATTCTGAGTGAAACGAAGAATCTAAACAACAGATGTTTCACTTCGTTCAACATGATAAATATTAAATAGTAAACTAAAAACAATGAGCCACCTAAGTACAAATCATCTTTTAGGCATAAAAAACATAACCAAAGCTGATATTGAACTTATACTAAGCACGGCAAAGAATTTTAAAGAGGTACTAAACCGCCCCATTAAAAAGGTGCCCTCGCTGCGCGATATAACCATTGCCAATCTTTTCTTCGAAAACTCTACCCGAACCCGTACCTCGTTTGAACTGGCACAAAAACGCCTGAGTGCCGATACGGTAAACTTCTCGGCTTCTACCTCTTCGGTTAAGAAGGGCGAAACCCTTATTGATACTGTGAACAACATCCTTGCCATGAAGGTAGATATGGTGGTGATGCGCCACCCCAATGCCGGTGCCTGTGTGTTTTTAAGCAAGAAAGTAAAGAACTGTAAAATTATCAATGCCGGAGACGGCGCCCACGAACACCCCACGCAAGCCCTGCTGGATGCCTACTCTATACAGGAGAAACTGGGCTCGCTAAAAGGAAAGAAGGTGGTTATTGTAGGAGATATCCTGCACTCGCGGGTTGCGCTCTCTAACATATTTTGCCTCAATAAAATGGGTGCACAGGTTAAGGTATGCGGCCCTGCCACGCTAATACCCCGTCATATAAAATCGTTGGGTGTAGAGGTTGAAACTAATTTAAAGAAAGCCTTAGAGTGGGCTGATGTAGCCAACATGCTGCGCATACAACTGGAAAGACAAGATATAAAATTCTTCCCTTCCCTGCGCGAGTACACCATGCTATATGGCTTAACACAGGAAATACTTGACGGACTTAAAAAAGACATCGTGGTTATGCACCCCGGCCCTATTAACCGCGGCGTAGAAATAAGCAGCGAGGTTGCCGATGGCAAAAACTCTATTATACTCGAGCAGGTAGAAAACGGCGTAGCCGTGCGTATGGCGGTTATGTTCTTACTGGCCGGTAAGCAGAATTAATTATAAGTTATTGTTTTAGGCGTTCCGGCGGTTACGCCGTCGGGCTTTACGCGCTGCACGGCAGCTTGCTCCAATCCCTAACGCAATTAAATTACAAAGAATTTTATTCCCAAGGAATAGTACAAATTATCAGTGAAATTATCATATCTATTGGGAAAAGTATTTGAAACCTTTAAGTTTAAAAAAAATCTTGAGTGTAATCTAATATTGGAGGAAAGATAGTAATGGAAGTCAGGAAAATTATGGTAGGAGCCACTCCCAGATGAAGATATTATTTGAGTAGTGTTCCTATATTCTGTTTCTTTTGTAGCTCCCAGAGTGAAAACATCAGTTGTAACACCAAGTGTAGTAAAAAAATAATCTCTTATCCTATATTGCATTCCTATAGGAACAATAATATTATACGTTTTAAATATTGAAACATCTGTATTTGTGACTGTACCATTAAAAACAAAAAGAGTATCTCTAAAAGAATAGCTCTTATTACGCAATTCTACTAAGCTAAGCCCACTTTGTATATATAGATTTTTATAAATTTTTAATTCAGTATTTATAGTAAAATTAAAACCGTTTTGAATCAAATTATAATTGAATATTGGTTTTTGGGGAGAAGCAGACCATCCATTAGGATACGAATAAGTTTGTACTCCTTCTCCATATCTTACTTGCGGTATGGATAAATCAAAGCCTAAGGTTAAGTTAAACTTCTTCCTGCACAAAAGCGTATCTTCTTTACTAAAAGCAAGAAAAGGAGCTAAAAACAAAAGCAGACAGATTTTCTTCATTATATCATAACGAAGATTCTGAAATTATATTGTATTACATACAAAATCCCCCTCTATTTCCCTAAAAAAGCAGTTTTTAGGTTTTTAAAAAAGCTCTTTGAATGGAAAAACGACGGTTTTCTTTGCGCAAACTACGTCAATCTTCCGAGCATTGAAGTCAATCTAAATAGAATTGAAGTCAATCCTTGCAGCATTGAAGTCAATCTAAATAGAATTGAAGTCAATCCTAATAGAATTGACGTCAATTGAAACAGGATTGAAGTCAAACTAAACAGCATTGAAGTCAATTGAAATAGGATTGAAGGAAAACTAAACTGCAACACCGTAGTTTGAAATAGCAAAACGGGTTAATTTTACAGATTTTACAAACTTAAACCCTCATCAAGAGCTTTGCTTAGTATAGAAAACCCTTCAACGCCCACCGATAACCTAACTAACGATGCCGTAATACCGCGAGTTAGCCTGTCTTCTTCGGGTACGGCCGAGTGCGTCATACTTGCCGGGTGTTCTATATAACTAATTACCGAACCAAGGCTAACTGCCA
>CAJCJB010000387.1 GCA_903970545.1 Candidatus Saccharimonadota bacterium
TATAGGTATATAATAGCATTAATGCAATGATAACCGAAACACTTACCGAAAAAGGAATGTGGATGCTTTCGAACCTGTCGAACACAAAAAACTGTATAACACCGGCTGCTAAATACAATCTTCCTGCAGCGCCAAGTGTGCGCGATAGAATAAAAAAGAAAGCACCCGTTTTCTGTGTATGTCGTCCAAAGCGGTTTTCCAAGTAAGTATAGATAGACAGTAAATTCATTTTATAATAAAGCGGCAGCAATACTTTAGCTATAATAAAGTAACCCACCAGATAGCCCAACACCAATTGCAGGTAAGAAAACTGCGTATTAATTACATTACCCGGAACAGAAATATAAGTAACACCCGAGAGCGAATCGCCAAGCATACCAAAGGCAACCGCATACCAAGGCGATGCTTTGTTACCGATAAAGTAAGTGTTAGCATCGCTCTTGCGACTGGTTATGTATGCTATAATTAATAAGCCGCCAAAATAGAGTGCAATGCAAAGAAGTATAAAGGATGCCGACATAGGTTGAACGAAGTTCACGCTTTTAAGCTTTGCTATTTATAGATGGGATTGTTTTTCTTCACACCTGTTGTTTAATAAATAAGAGAAAGAATGTTGAATGGATTGTATTATAACACTTACTTTTATCGTGTGGAATTACCCTCAAAACTTTTGGATAATGCCGTAAACGAGTTCTCTCGTTTGCCGGGTGTTGGTCGCAAAACAGCTTTACGCTATGTGTTGCATTTGTTGCGCAACGAAAAAGATTCGTCGCATAACCTCGCTCAATCTATTTTAAACATGCGCACGCAGATTAAGTTTTGCAGTACCTGTTATAATGTTTCCGATACCGAGGTGTGCAGTATTTGCACCAACGCTTCGCGCGATAAAAAGATTATTTGTGTGGTGCAGGATGTGCGCGATGTGATGGCAGTTGAAAACACAGGCATGTACCGTGGTTTGTATCATGTGTTGGGCGGGTTAATTTCTCCTATTGATGGCATTGGTCCGGCTGATTTGTTTATTGATGCTTTATTAAAGCGCATAGAAAACAACGAAGTAACCGAAATTATTTTTGCCCTAAGTGCCACTACGGAAGGCGATACTACTGCCTTTTATTTAGACAGAAGATTGAAGCCGCTTACTGTTTCCATCTCCACCTTAGCGCGTGGTGTACCCGTGGGCGATGAGCTGGAATATACCGACGAAGTTACTCTAGGTCGCTCTTTACAAAACAGAGTGCCTTATCAAAAGGGTTAAACAATTTTTATTTAATAAAATCAATTACAGCCTGGTAAAAAGCCTCAGGCTGCTCGGCATGTAACCAATGCCCCGCGTTGGCAATAGTTTGTAATTTGTAGTTAGGGAAGCGTTCTTTTATTTCAGGAATATCTACGGCTTCATTTATATAATTGGATTTTTCTCCACGAAGGAACAGCGTATTTACATTACTTGTTCTTTCAGGCACAGCAACCAATGTCTCATTACTATTCTTTGTTATAATAGGTAAATTAAAGCGCCAGTTCATTTTACTTCCTGCAGTATCTTCCCAATATATGTTCTTTAACAAGAATTGCTTGGTTCCAAAATCAGTTATGTATTCACTTAAAACAGCTTCGGCTTCTTTGCGGGTATTCATCTTAGAGAAATCTACTGCATTCAAGGCATCCAATACAATATCGTGGTGTGGTTCATAAGCACGTGGCGACATATCGGCAACAATCAGTTTATCCAAAGCACCATCATATTTTAAAGCAAAAAACATAGCTGTTTTCCCTCCCATAGAATGCCCTAATAGGATAGGATTTTCCAAGTTATGTTCATTAATAAACTCTTTAATATCATCAGCCATCGCTTCGTAATTCCATATATCGCTGTGCGGAGATAAGCCATGATTACGCTGGTCTATAGTGTAAACTTCAAAACCATTTTCGCCAAAGCGTTTGGCAAGTGTATTCCAATTACCACTTTGTCCGAATAAACCATGTAGTATCAGAAGGGGCTGTCCTTCTCCATATTTTCTGTAAGCTAATTGCATTTGAATTTAGAGCTATCTCTTAATAATTAATAGAGATGTACTCTATCCTTTTTTGCCAAACATAGATGTTAGTTTACCCAAACCATCTAAAAGCTTTTTAAGCAAATCAAAATAAAGTGTTACCATCATAAACAAACTCATTCCCCATATAACCGAAAGGTTAAATAAGAATGTTTGATAATAAGTTCCAAACAATTTCTTTTTGGGAGCCAAGAAATGCGCTCTGCCGTAGTTATCATCAGGGTCTAAAAAGATAGGCTCGGTACGTTGTATAAACCTGCCATCTTTCTCCAGACACTTCTCTCCCAAATCACTAGTGTTCTTTAACTGTCCATCTAAAGCTTCATTATCGTAATCATTATTAAGCTTTGTAAATGCAGTTTTTTGCTCAGGAGTTTGAGTAAGTTTAGAAATTATTTGATCTCTCTTCTCACGGGCACTTTTATCTAAATTTATATAATACTGCTTAAGTGTACCCGGTTGTGCCTCATCCAAGTATACTTTTAGTGCTGATGTTATCGTTGTATTTACTTTACCCAAATACAAATTCTCCGTACCATTAAAACGGGGTAATTTTGGATGCCTGCTATATTCCTTATTTAGCTCATTACGTAATAATTGAAGGTCTCTTTCTGTATCAGCATTTTTATTTACATCATTTAGCTCTGCTTCTACTTTAGTAGCCTTAGCAATCATTTTCTGATTCCAATATGCCTTTTTATACGATGCTTCTGATATGGCTTTATCATACTTATAAAATTGGTGCTCATACTCATTTTCTTTAAATTGGTTAACCGCTAATGCCTCATAAGCCCAACGGGATGTCATCATTTCTCCAATCCACGGAACACCTCCTTGTTTGGCTATAGTTGGGTTAAGCTTATCAAACTTTACCATTACGCCACTTAGTAATAACTGAGGAATAATTAAGAAAGGAATCATAATATAAATAGTCACCGCACTGTTAAATGCTGATGAAATATTTAAACCCAACATATTGGCAAAACAAGAGGTAGTAAATAATACCAACCAATAATCTACCCACATACCATGTATGCCCAGCACCCAATTACCAACTAATATAAAAGCAATGGTTTGTATAGCAGATAAGAAGAACATGATGCTTACTTTACTTAATAGGTAACTATACCTACTCAGGTTTAAAAAAGATTCCCGTTTCTGGATTCTCCTGTCTCGTATAATCTCTTCGGCACTAACAGTAAGCCCAATGAAAAGAGCTACCACAATGCTCATAAACATATAAATAGGTATGTTTTCATTGTCATGATATACATATCCCTTACCGTTTTCAGCATCTGTATTATAGTACCGGATAACGAATGCCAAGATTAAAGCTAATACAGGTGCCTCCAGCATATTGATAAGCAAATACTGTGTATTGGTTAATTTACTCTTAATGTCGCGCGTGGCAAATATGATAAACTGTTTTATCATATTAGGCACCTTAAAGGTACTTTCAGGAATATCTGTATTAGAACTGCCTCTTCCAATTTTACTTTCTATCAATTCTCTGTAGTGCGCACTCCATTCAGCCGGAGAGAATTTCCGTTTGTTGGTAAGATTCCCAAACTCGTCTACTACCTTCGTTTCAATAATATTAAATATCTGCTCGGGATTAACGTTACCGCAACTTACGCATTCACTTTCTTCACTATTTACGTGGTTAACCAAACGTTTGAAGTAAATAACCGCATCAACCGGATTACCATAATACACAGGATATCCACCTACATCTAATATCATCAGCTTATCAAACATTTTAAAGATGTCTGATGAAGGTTGGTGTATTACCACAAAGACCAACTTACCTTTTAAAGAAAGTTCTTTTAAAAGGTCCATAATATTTTCCGAATCGCGTGATGAAAGCCCTGATGTTGGTTCATCAACAAACATAACCGCAGGTTCGCGTATTAACTCTAATCCAATATTTAAACGCTTACGCTGTCCGCCTGATATTGTTTTCTCTAAAGGAGAACCAACTTTTAAATCGCGGGTTTGCTCAAGTCCAAGGTCAGTAAGGGTTTTCATTACCATTTGTGAAATGGTAGTATCGTCCAAATTGCCAAAACAAAGCTTGGCATTGTAAAAAAGGTTTTGATAAACGGTAAGTTCCTCAATTAGCAAATCATCCTGAGAAACCATCCCGATAACACCTTCTATTTTATGTTTTTCGGTATGTATGTTTACTCCGTTAATTAAAACAGCTCCGCTACTTGGTATTTCATTACTGTTTAAAACATTCAACAGAGTAGATTTACCAGCTCCTGAACCTCCCATAATACCAATCAGCTTTCCGCTTTCTTCGTTGATATTAATTCCCCGTAAACCGAGCTTACCTCCTGAGAATTTATATTCTAAATCAACTGCCTGAAAAGAAACAACTGCACTTGATTTATCAGCTAAAAACTTGCTGATAATATCAGAGTAGTATATTGGCTTAACTTTAGGGCTACGTAGAGATGAACCCGGAGTAAGGATATAAATCTTATCAGGCGTAATTGCCTGACCATTTAATATCAATTCCTGACTACCAACCAATTTAAGCGCATACATACCCACACTTGGTATAGATATGACCCATACTTCAATATCGTTGTTAAACTGGTCGCAGTATATATGCTTAAAATTCTTAGTATTTTCTTCCTTATTATTAATTACCAATAGTTCTTTGGCATCAATACTATCCTGTTTGGTCTCTGCAAAATACCTTAGGTTATTAAACTCTTCGGTAGGGATATTAAAGGTTTCGGCAACCGTAGTAACAAACTCGTTTTCCTGTTCAGATATTTCATCTGACGAATGTATAAACTCAAGCAACCTGATAAGCACTACTATCTTTTGGTTCTGCTCAAGTTCTTTATTTATCTCAGTACATATTTTTAAAACTTTTACCGAGTTAAGGGAAGTACGTTTAGCTGAGCCATCCTTTTTCTTAGCTACCTGATGGTGAGACTCTAAAAACTCATCAAACACAACCAAATATTGGTCAACCAACTCCTGGTTTAATTGTTGTTTTAAGAACAGTTGAACAATATTTCTACCGGTGTTTGTTACGCCATCAACTTTTGCAATAATGGCAAAAAGTTGCATCAGGGCACGGAGTATCTGTTCGCTCATAAACTAAATTTAGTACAATTAAGCCGCAATTTAAAAATTATTGGTAAAACACAGGTAAAAAAGATTTATTTATTTACCTTACTTAATTGAGGCTCTAACCATGTAATAGCTTCCTCTAGAGTTGGGAATAACTTAGTAGGAGTTAAAGGCTTAAAGAAATTTACAAAGTTTTGTGCTTCTATACGAGAAGCCATATTGGTAGTTACAATAGCACGCGCCAAAAGATTATCTTTTTCGGGGCTACGCTGACTAATCATAAATTTAAAATGCTCGGTACAGGGAGTATATAAATTTGACCTGTTTATAATAGTACAAAAAGCTTTACTTCCTGCCAGACTTGTTATGGCATTTAATATTTGAACGCCCTTTTCACTATCTATTACATCTTCTGTAAGATAAGTAACACAAATAATAGCAGGTTTTATTAAACGAATAGATGCAAAACCAAGATCTATCTCCTCTTTCAATTCTTTCGGTTCAGTCATAACTTATCTACAAATTTACAAACTATATTTTTATCTATTTAACTGCGGTTCAATCCAAGTAATAGCTTCATCTATAGTAGAGAATAATTTTGTAGGCGTTAACGGTTTATACGTGTTTATAAAGTTTTGCCATTCTATACGGGTAGCTACGTTTGTTGATACCACAGCACGCGCAACAAGATTATCCTTTTCTATGGTTCTTTGACTAAGTATAAACTTATAAAACTCTTTAATAGGTGGATAAAACCCTGCCAGATTTACAAGCGTAGCATGCTTTATATCCCCAATCATGGGTTTATAGGTTTCTAATATTTTAATACCCTTTTCCACACTTACAATTTCGTCATTTTGCACATTAACGCAGGCAATGTTAGGTCTTATTAGTTCGATAGTTACAAACCCAAGGTCTATTAATTCTTTCGGTTTTTTTAGGGCTGACATACTTCCTAATTAAATTACTTCTTTTAACTGTGGTTCTATCCAAGCAATGGCTTCATCTACAGTTGAGAACAATTTTGTAGGTGTTAAAGGTTTAAAAAAGTTTATAAAGTTTTGCGCCTCTATCCTCCTGGCCATATTGCTGGATACCATGGCTCGTGCTACAATATGATCCTTCTCAACACTTCTTTGACTAACTATAAATTTAAAAAATTCCTTGCTGGGAGAAAACAAATCTCCAAAGTTCAATATAGTAGCATGAGGCGTTTGCCCCACCAAACCTTTAATCTCTTCTATTATCTTAATACCATTTTCTAAACTTACCTCTTCTTCCGTAAGGGTTGTAATACAAACAATATTAAGCCTTATTAACTCAATAGAAACAAACCCTAGGTCTATTTTCTTCCCTTCTTTCTTTATGGCAGACATAAATCCTAATATTAAATTAATCGTTCAAAAATAACAATTAATCTACACTTATTAAAACTTCATCTGTAATTTAACATTCAGCTGTCTTGCGGTAAGATAATTCGGTACGGCATATCTGGCTCCTGAAGAAGATTGTATCCAGGTGTAAGAAGCCACATTTTGGCGGTCTAATAAGTTCATTACCTCTAAACTAATCCACGATGATTTTATGTAATGAAACGGATTATGCTTTGATAAAGGTTTGCTTTCTTTAATAAGCTGATAGGAGAAACCTACATCAATACGGTAATAGGCAGGATAACGAAACTTATTACTCATATCCTCCTTATCTCCTAAAACAGTAACGGGCAAACCGCTTCCGTATATAAAATTAAGGCTCATTTTTGCATCAGGATATTTTGGTAAGTGGTCCTGAAAGAACATATTTAGATCGGAAGA
>CAJCJB010000388.1 GCA_903970545.1 Candidatus Saccharimonadota bacterium
TGTATATTTGTAATATGCTTATTGAAAGACAAGATAACGATTTAGTAATAAAAATACCCGCAAGTATTGTAAACCTTAAGGAAATACAAAGTTTTTTGGATTTTTTGCGTTTCAAAGAAATTACCGATAAGTCTAAAGCTACTAAAAAAGATTTAACTGATTTACTTACCGTAGTAAAGAAAAACAGGAAAATTAAGTAGCTTGAAAATTGTTGTTGATACCAATATTGTATTTAGTTCTCTGCTTAATATTGACAGCAACATTGCTAAAATTCTTATTCAGTCAAACGATACTTTTTCATTTTATTCGTGCCATTTTCTTAGAGAAGAAATAAACAGGCATAGAAAGAGAATTCTTAAAATTACAGGTTATTCGGGTTTAGAATTTGATGAGGCAGAATACCTTATTTTAAAAAACATACAGTTTATTAATCACAACCTTATAGACACTAAAATTTTACTGAAAAGTAAAACGCTTGTAGAAGGTGTTGACGGTAATGATTTTCCTTTTGTAGCATTGGCAAAACATTTTAAATGCCGCCTTTGGACGGGCGATAAAAAACTTGTGAATGGTCTTAGCAAAAAAGGCTATCATAATTGTATTTCCACTAAGGAATTATTGGAAATTACTTCCGAAAAATAAACCATTACCAAAATATGTGCGGGTAAACCGCCGCAACGCCATAAAATAAAAAAGCCATCACTAATTGATGGCTTTCTCGAACCGTATCCCAACCGTATTGCACTTATAATACCGTTGTCAGTTTATGGTATAATTATTTCATATCATGTTCTTTCCACCACTCGGTGCTTAAGTTGTTGTAAAAAGAAATACTCTTTTCATTCATATCTTTAAACATCTTAAACTGTGCAACGATGGTATCGCTAAATTTTTCATTAAAGTTTAGTGCCACACCCATGTGTTTGTTGTAGGTTTCTATAACCGACTTCATGCCCTCGTTCATTACATTTTTTGATAAGTCAAAATTATCTTTAATCAGTTTCAATACTTTTTCCATATCCAAAGGACTCATGGCTGTTACCATTTCCTTAACGGAGTCCATCAGTTTGGTATTAAAATTGTCATACAATTCCATGCGCTTTTTGTACCCATCAACCATGCCGGTTGCTGTTTCTTCGGTAAGTTTGATGGTTTTATCTAAGCCCATATCGTATATATCCAAAAAAGCCTCTGCTTTTTCTTTTAGCGGAACAACCTGTTTTACTTCTTCCATAAACTTTTTGCCTGTGGCTAACGTATGTTCCAAAACCTGGTAGTTTAAATTGGCAGCCTCTTTAACGGCGTCTTTTGTTTTAAATGTAGTATTGCCTACAATGGGTTTTACTTTTTCGGTTTTTTGTGTTACGGTGTTATTCATGGGTTTATGTTTT
This sequence comes from Candidatus Saccharimonadota bacterium, assembly GCA_903970545.1. Lineage (GTDB taxonomy): Bacteria > Bacteroidota > Bacteroidia > B-17B0 > Aurantibacillaceae > PALSA-968. The sequence goes on from CAJCJB010000388.1 coordinate 1,392, forward strand.
AAGTGTGTTGCAAAAGTGCGGGCATTTGCCGGTGTGGATGTTACATAACACGGTAATTAAGTTATATTAATCACGTATTTCAACCGAAATAAATAAACCCCAATACCACGGAATTATAGTATATCTTTGGTAGGTAATGATTTTATTAATCCTTTTTGTATAAGGCTTCGTTAAATTTTTAAAGGAGCGCTACTCATTCCTCCCTCTTAAAGAGATTTTTACAACCGTTTTGTTTAACCTGCCTTTGGGCAACGACATTTTTATATAATGAAATCAACATCCATTAGTAAAACTAAAAAAGCAGTGCCCCGCAAGAAAAGCAGGGAATTAAGTTTCCCTATAGTTGCCATTGGTGCTTCGGTAGGCGGTTTGGAAGCCATGAGCACTTTGTTAAAAAACCTGCCCGTTAATACGGGTATGGCATTTATTTATGTACAGCATCTGGACCCTAATCACAAAAGTTTTCTGGCTTCTATTTTATCGGGCATTACCAAAATGAAAGTGCAGGAAGTAGAAGATATGGCTCATATAGCCCCTGATAATGTTTATATCATTCCGCACAACAAAGGTATTGAGGTAACAGACGGGCATATTAAACTGCTTCCGCGCTCAAAAGGAGGTGCGGCTATTTCTATTGATGTGCTTTTCTCGTCTCTTGCGCAAACGCATAAAGAAAATGTAATTGGGGTTATCCTGTCGGGCAATGCCAGTGATGGTACACACGGATTAAAATCTATTAAGGATGCCGGAGGCTTAACCTTTGCACAGGATGATTCTGCACAGGCAAGCAGCATGCCCAAATCGGCCATTGCCGCGGGTGTGGTTGATTTTGTTTTATCGCCTAAAGGAATTGCGCGTAAACTTATTTACTTTAGCAAGATGGGCTTGCCCAGGCAAGCTGTAAAAGGAAAACTGAAAGAGGGTGCGATTGAAGATAGCAACCCCGATTTGAAAATCATTTATGAATTATTGCATAAAGAAACCGGAGTAGATTTTAGTCATTATAAATTACCTACTATTAAGAGGCGTTTAACGCACCGTATGCTACAGTGCGGTACAAAAACAATAAGAGAATATGCCAGGTTATTGCTCAAAAAAAATGCCGAAGTAGATTTACTTTACGGAAGTCTACTGATTAATGTAACGGGCTTTTTTAGAGATACCGAAGCCTTTGGGTATTTAAAATCTACCTTTTTGCCAAAGGTTATTAAAAACAAACTACCCGGCGAAACGCTTCGTATATGGGTGCCGGCCTGCTCTTCGGGCGAGGAAGCTTATTCTATTGCCATACTGATTACCGAACTGCAGGATAAAAAAACAAAGAAGGTACCCGTGCAGATTTTTGCTACCGACCTGAGTGAGCAAGCCATAAACGATGCACGTGTTGGCGAATACAGCGCAGCCAACATGAAATCGGTTTCTAAAAAATATACCGATCGTTTCTTTACCAAAGCAGGAGATAACTACCGCATTGCAAAAGAAATCAGAGAAATGTGTGTGTTTGCACCGCACAATATTTTGCGCGACCCTCCCTTTTCGCGCATGGATTTTATCAGTTGCTGCAACATGCTTATTTATTTTGATACCGCAGCACAGAAAAAAATATTTGCCACCATGCATTTTGCTTTAAATGATAAAGGTTATTTAATGTTGGGTAAAGCAGAATCTATTGGCACATCCTCGCAGCTTTTCAGTCGTGTAAATAATAAATTTAAAATCTATTCGCGTAAAAAGAATATAGGTACGCCCAAAATACTGGAGCTAACACCTCATTTTTCGCGCACTACGTTAAACAGCAAAAAAGTAAACTTTCCTGCCAAAAGCATCAACACCAACCCTATGGGTATAGAAAACGCTATCGATTCGGCGCTGCTTAGTCATTACATGCCTGCCTGTGCGGTGGTTAATAAAGATATGGAGATACTTCAGTTTAGAGGCAAAGCGTCTTTATACCTTACCCATTCTCCGGGCAAAGCCAGTTTAAATATTTTAAAAATGGCAAGACCCGAGTTTGCCTTTGAACTTCGGAATGCACTTAACAGAGCCATAGAAACAAAACAAGCCGTATATAAATCAGGCATTGAAATAGAAATTGAATCTGTTTTCAGGATGATGTCTTTAGATGTGAGTCCGCTTAAAATTGATTGGGATGAGCAATTGCTGCTGATAGTTTTTACCTTACAGGAACAGGTAGAAAAGTTTGTTGAAAATGGTAAAGGCGGACAAAATAATTCTACACAAAAAGACCGGAGAATAAAAAAACTTACTGAGGAATTAAACAATACCCGTGCGGAGATGAATACCATCATCGAATCGCAGGAAACTACCTATGAAGAATTACAGGCAGCTAATGAAGAAATTGTTTCAACCAACGAAGAATTTCAAACCCTGAATGAAGAACTGGAAACATCCAAAGAAGAAATTCAGGCAAGTAACGAAGAGCTTCTGTCTACCAACCACGAATTGCAAACCCGTAACGACCTGCTTACTGAATCATACGAATACTCGGAGGCCATTATTGCAACGGTGCATGAACCTATGCTGGTACTGAATAAAGATTTGTATATAAAATCGGCCAACAAGTCTTTTTATAAAAAGTTTTTGGTTAAGAAGGAAGAAACCGAAGGCAAGTTTTTATTTGATTTAGGTAACAATCAATGGGACATTCCTAAACTACGTGAATTGCTGAATGAAGTTATTTCCAAAAACAACAGCTTTCAGAATTTTGAAGTTACCCATACCTTTCCGGGCATTGGCGAAAAGATAATGTTGTTGAATGCGCATCTTATTATTCAAAAAATGCACTCGGAACAATTAATTCTATTGGCTATTGAAGACATTACCGTTCGTACGCGTTATCATCTAAAAGAAAAAGAACTGCTTACAAGAGAAAAAGAAATAGCAGAGGGGTCTGTAAATTCAAAACAGCAGTTTTTATCTAATATGAGTCATGAGATAAGAACACCCATGAATGCCATTGTTGGTTTTACCAAAGTAGTTTTAAAAACAGATTTAAACGAAAAACAAAAGGAATACATCAATGCCATTAAAGTATCGGGCGATGCATTAATTGTTTTAATTAATGATATACTTGATTTAGCCAAGGTAGATTCCGGCAAAATGACCTTTGAGCAAACTCCGTTTAAATTAGCTGCGTCTATTTCTGCTATGCTTCATTTATTTGAAACAAAAATTCAGGAAAAGAATTTAGAGCTGGTTAAAGAATATGATGCAACTATTCCTGAAGTTTTGGTTGGAGACCCGGTTCGTTTGCATCAGATTATTTTAAATCTGGTAAGTAACGCTGTGAAATTTACTGCTAAAGGAAAAATAACCGTGCGTATCCATAAACTAAAGGAGAATGCAGATAATGTGACTATAAAATTTACCATAACAGATACCGGTATTGGTATTGCCGAAGGCAGTATCAAAAATATTTTCGATGACTTTCAACAAGCTACCAGTGAAACTTCCAGAATATATGGAGGAACAGGGTTAGGGCTTGCTATTGTTAAACAACTGGTAGAACAACAAGGCGGAAGCATAACCGTAAATAGCAAAATAGGGAAGGGGTCGAGTTTTATTTTCACCTTAAGTTTTACAAAAACAAATGAGAAAATACCTGATGAAGCTGAAATAGTAGAAAGCCTGAAAACCGTATTAAACAATGTACACATATTGGTAGTGGAAGATATTCCTTTAAACCAGCTTTTAATGAAAACCCTGTTAGAAGAATTTGGTTTTGCTATGGATATAGCCGGTAACGGAAAGATAGCTATAGAAAAACTCAAGAAAAGTACGTACGATATTATTTTGATGGATTTGCAAATGCCCGAAATGGATGGTTTTGAGACTACAGAATATATCAGAACTAAAATGAATTTACATACACCTATTATAGCTCTTACGGCAGATGTAACTACAGTAGATGTAGAAAAATGTAAAGCTATTGGCATGAATGATTATATATCTAAGCCCGTAGATGAGAGAATATTATATAACAAAATTATCCGTTACCTGAAAAGATCGATGTATGAAAAACCTGCGTCGGAAATGGAAGTCGATAAAAAACAGGAAACCTGTATAAATCTTGATTATTTAAAACGAGTTACAAAAAATAATCCTGTGGTAATCACAGAAATGATTAAAGTATATTTGGAAGAAACACCTCGTTTACTGGAGAATATGAAACAGGCTATGGGTGCTGAAAACTGGGAAACTCTGAAACTAGTTGCGCATTCTATTATCCCCTCCTTTTCAACTATGGGAATAGATAAGAAGTTTGAAAATAAGGCAAAGAAAATTCAGGAATATGCTATAAGCCTTAAGGAAAAGAACTTAGATGCAGAGACAAAAAAGGAAACCATAGCTGTAATACATGACTTGTTTTTAAAAATAAAAAGCATCTGTACTCGGTCCTGTGAAGAATTAAAAAAAGAATTGCTTGTTGTAAAATAAACTTCAGGACAGAAACTTTCTTTCTTTTAATAAACAGATTATTATATCATTCACTTACTTTATGGCGTTCCGTTGATTACAACGGCGGGCTTTCCGTTCCAAGTCCTCGCCGATTACGGCTGTGGGCTTTCCACTGCAATCCCATAACGCAGCCCAATTAAGCCCTGATTTTAACATTTGAAGGCTTGAAAACAGCTTTTCAAGTATAAAAGACACTA
>CAJCJB010000389.1 GCA_903970545.1 Candidatus Saccharimonadota bacterium
TCGGAGTTCATCTACCCAAACTATTGCACTTTGTGCTATGGGGTCTCTAGGGGTCAGGGGGTTTTCAATACCTATCATAATATTGGTAATGGCACCAATATTGGGCTCTCCTACTACACCAATGACATGCCCGGAACCAGATGCAGCCAGTGCTGTATAAGTACCTACTGTTCCCGAACTATCCGGTTGTGCGTTACGTCTTAATTTCAGTCCTGTTAATTCTTCTAAATTGATAACTATTTCGTTATCCGCAGGCCAAACTTTATACTTATCTGCATCACTACCATTGTCGTAAGAAGAACTTGGTGGAGTAAGTAACAAAGGGATATCATATATATAATAGTTGTTTGTAAAGTCGCTTCCTATGCGCATAAATACATGCACATCTCCATTATTTAGTGGATAATTATTGTTTTTTTCTCCGTGAACAAACATTCTCATTTGTTTATAAGAACGAACATCTAAATTGCCTATGTTTTTGTATACTGCTCTCGAATCACCATCTTTAAGGTTTGTTACAGTTAATGAAAGAGATTGTTCATTTAACAAAACTAAATTGGTTGTTTGTACGTTTTGCTGCTGATTAATACCGGGAGGTAATATATAGTTGATAGGAGAACGTGTTCCATTTTCCTGATAACTCACAGCAGATTCATCAAACTCTGTCATGTTATTTGTTAGCAGCAAGCCTGTTGGTTGGGATAAATCTTGTTGATAAATGCGCCAATCGCTACGCACCAATTCTAAACGTGCAAAACGCATTACTACCGGTGCAGTAAATCCTTTTACAAACATGCGCATAAAACGGATAGAATTAACACCATCAATAGATCCTACTGCCAAATCATAATTTGAAATGGGGATTTTAAACTGATAAAAATTTACAGTACGTTGAATCCCATCAGGTCCTTGTTTACTTACAGGAATAACGTTTACGATATAATTATTACCAACATTACTTGGATTGATATCTTGCGGAGTAATTTTTACTTTGTATTGATAGTAAGCTTCTGATTGGTTAAGCGTATTATCCTTATTAACATCTTCTATATTTGGCAATGTAGTAGCCACCGTTGAATAGCCACTGCTATTTTGACTTTGATATTGGGTTTGCGTAGGTGAATTTCCCTCGATATTATTATATTCCTTATAACGATAAAGCATGTTAGCTACATTATTAAGCGGATATGTGGAATTAGTTGATGTGGTAAGTTTATCATAATCATCACCTCTATAAAAATGATAATTATCTCCTGATGGATCGCCGAAAGCATCTGAATTAGTTACCCCTATGCTGCTTAACTTACTTGTGTACCAGGCAAAATGTACAGTCTCATTATCAGTACCCGGTATAGCATCATTAGTAGCATTATCAGGTATACAATCATACCCCACATCCTGAAAAGGTCTTGCTGTTGCATTATTATCAAATGCGTTTACAAAAGGTGGAGAGGTTGGATATTGCCCCCAAGGAGAACGGTCTATGATATACGTTGATGGGTTTGTTGACGGAACACCATTTTCATAAGCCATATTTCCATCGGGTAAAATATCTTCGGAAACACTTCCCAGATTAAAATATAAATCTCCATTTGTTGGTGGAGCTATGCCAAATGTATTATACTGTGGTTGTGCCTTATTATTATAATCTTCATTGAAAGGATCCATCATCCAAAACTGGATATACTCAATATTCGACGCCTGAAAATCATTTGTAGTAAGGCTTCGCATAATACCTCCCCAACGAGTTTCAGGTCTGTTTAAAATAATATGTCCTGCCGCATTAGATTCGGCAACGTTAACTCCAGCCGAAATACTGGTTGGTTTACTATCAAAGTTATAAGGCCCTCGTTCTTCAGGATAAAAAGCAACATCTAACATGGGGAATAATTGTGGTTGCCCATTAGGAGGTGTTATTTTTGGAAACAAATCACTTTGATAAAAGGCTTCCATAAAGTGATTACTTTGTTCCGTTTTTGTAACCTGAGGAGGTGTAAGTCCTGCACTTTGTTGATAAAAAACAGATTGGTCAACAGTGTACCAGGCTATTTTAGCACGATTCACACCGGCTTTTACACTATCGCTATTTCCTACTACTGTTTCCGGAAATAAACTAGGTTGCCCACCGGGTATAGAAGAGTGAAACCATGCTGTTGCACTACGCAAGTCGATAGTAGAAACACTTCCTTCAAAATCATCAATGTAAGCAGTTCCATTATCATTGGAAATAGCTGCCGCATGTCCGGGGATTAAATCTGCGCCTTCTCCATTTATGTTTATAGATGATGGTTCTTTAGTTTGTATAAGTGGCAACTTATCTACTATGCGCGTAAGCCATGGTGCATTAGTCCGATAATTATAGTCTGCCCCTAACATAGTATTGGAAACAGGCTCATCGCCAATATTTACCTTTTGGGTAAGCGGACGTTCGCCATAATGTAAAACGGTTCCTCCTAAAGTTAAGTCTTTGTTATACTTATAGTCAAACCGACTACCATACATGCTTTTTTGCTGTACGTTAAAAAGCGAGTTGTTTTCTGCTGTAATTTTAATGGCTTGCCCTGAATTTAAAACACTTTCGTTAATAATTTTCACCTTACCCATGGTATAATCTACCGTATAATCAACGTTTTCAGTAAGAGCCACACCGCCTGCTGTTACACGAACAGAGCCTTGTGGTAAGTTCATTGCGTTTAAAGAAAACTCATTACTGGTAGCAGATTGATAAGAGCCCTTTAGTTTATACCTGTCTTTATTAGGAAATTGCTGTGCAGACACTTTAGTAGAGTCATATAACTCCTGAAAAATGTAATTCTGTATTTCCGGCCAATGATTTGTTATTTCATCCTGAGTAAATATGCTTTTCAAATCATTTCCAAAAGGCTCCACATGTGTAAAGTAAACTCTTCCGTTCTGAGGATTTACAGTTACGTTAGGTATAAAATCGTAATAACCATCCGGAACCGGATCTAAGTTTTGGTTAATACGATCCAAGCCCATCATTTGTATCAGCAGTTGCCCATTTATGTTGTCAGGATTGGGTGCTGGGGGCGTATAAGGAATATAAGGTATATCAACACCTGTTTTAATGTTGTTATAAAAAACATTTAAAGCAAAGTTTGTTGAGCTTAATGAGTATGCTCCCAATGTATAAACGTTTTTCATCTGTAAATCCCACATGGGTATATGGGTATTAAGTATGGTGCTTTTTAAAAGTTTAGTTACTACCAATTGGTTGGCAGATGGATACTGATCCGAAAACTCACCCACTTGGTAAACGTTTCCGTTCATGCTGTACTGGTAGGCAACTGACAGTACCTCATCATAATTTAAAGAAGTATTTAATGAGATATAACCAAGGCGGGGGTTTAAGTAATAATCAGTACCGGAAACTAATAATCGCGCACGCGTAAGCACCTCAAACTCTCTGCCCGGATTAAATACAGGTGTTCCTGTTGCAGGGTTCATTTGTGCAGTAAGAGTAGCCGTTACAGTACTATAATTACGCGCTTGTATCAAGCCAATATGAAAGCGACTGGAATCTACTAAATCATAATACAAGTTAGTGGCTGTGTTACGGGGATATGTTACTGTAGTTGAGCTATCTTTAAGATTATACGGACTAAGGTTGTGTGTATTTAGTTTATAAATATGACTGGTATCTTCACCCAAATCGGCAAAAGCAGCAATGTTTCTCGAGTTTGTAAAATTACTGGTACGGTTGGTAACATACACCTCAATTTTTGTAATCTGTATAGGAGAAGAAACTATGGGTGGGTTTGATATCCAAGTATTATAATTATCTCTAAAGTAATGCGATAAGAAATAATGTCGGTTTGCTTCATAAGCATCCGCCTGTACGGTGTAAGTCATCGTTTGCGCACCATTCTGCACATTTAATTCAGTTTTCTTACCTTTCTCTTGGGCAAGTATAGAGGTAACAGTCATTTTACCAAATTGCATTTGTGTTTTAAGACCAAACAATGTTTGGCTACCCGTAATAAAAGAACTGTTTAATGGCAGATTAACATTACCGGCTTCTACTTTCTTTAATATTTCATCTTCGGTACCTGCATATTGAATCTTCACCTGATTTTCAAAGTCAAATGATGCCTCTGTATTGTAGTTTGTGGTAAGCTTTAACTTCTCCCCTATTTTACCCACAATATTTAACTGAATTTTCATATTAAAATCAAAGTTAGAAATCTTGCGTTGCTTAACTGGTATAGCAGGGTTTTGGTTTCGGTTGGTAATTAAGCCAAACATCAGCTCAGCACTTCCTGTAGGGCGAATATCTACCGTATTTCCACCAAACAGGCGGTCAAATAGTTCGCCACCTACCTTTAGCTTAGGTATTAATTGTGTTTTAGTAGGGTCGCTTTTAGAGTCGGCATGCAAGCGAGATTTCCAGTATTTCTTTACATTTTGCTGAAACATGTAGTTTTGGTAATCCACATCACTCATAGAAATAGGTGGTCTGTAATCAAGTGTACCCATTTTTTGAGTAAACGTATAGTTAGTGTCTTGCGGGTTGTAAGTAGTGGTAGTTTTTACATTCGATGGATTATTTAACTGTAGTGGGGCTGTTGAATTGTATATAGGCTCCCCATAATCATTATCCTTCAGGGGATATTGTAAATCATCGTTTGTTATAGGTTCTTTGGCGGGGGGGGTGTCTTTTGCGGTAGCGCTAATAAAGGGGTTAATTACCTCCTGATTGGGTTTTTCGGGCAATAGATTATCAGTTTTGCTACCTGAGAGAGTAACAATAGAAAACAATCCTGCTGCCGAAGCGGCAACAAGTGTATTTTTAAGCACGGAATACACACGTATTGATTTCTACAAATTCTTTAAGGCTGCTTTAATTAATATTTCTACGTTATCTGTTGTTGTACCTTGCTGTTTTGTGGCTTTTTCAAGGGCTTTTTCCGCAATGTTGCGAACAAAACCCAATGCCACAAGAGCTAACAACGCTTCATCTCGGTTTTTATTGTATGAAACACTTAAAATTTGTGAAATTCCTCCCTCATGCTTACCCAGCTTGCCTTTCAGGTCTACCACAATGCGCTGGGCGGTCTTTTCACCAATGCCTTTTATACTTTTTAGCAGGGCAACATTGGCGGTATTTACCGCTGCGGCAATTTCAGCGGCAGATAAAGAGGAAAGCATCAGCATGGCACTGCCGCCGCCCACACCCGAAACGGAGATTACCTTCCTAAAAATATCGCGCTCATCAGCATCATAAAAACCATAGTGCTTGGGGTTATCATCCCGCACAAAAACCTGTTCTACATATAGCTTAGCCTCGGTGGTATCTGCTAGTTTAGAGTAAGTATTTATAGATACAGTAAGGGCATATCCAATGTTGCTCGTTTCTAAAACAATGTAGGTGGGGGTTCTTTCGGTAATTTTGCCTTTAATAAAATCTATCATAGCTAAAAAGACAGCAATTTTAGCTATTTTTTGTTGATTTTTGTAATAATGGTTAACAAATTAAGCAACCGAAATGCCAATGATTGTAACATCATCTACCTGTTCTAAGCCTGTTTTCCAGCTATCAAAAGATTGGCTTAAAATCTGTTTCTGCTCTTCAAACGGTTTGTGGCTATTCGCTAATAGGTTTTCTTCCAGCTGTTTATATTTATATTTCTTCCCTTTTGGTCCGCCAAACTGGTCGGCAAAACCATCTGTAAACAAGTAAACCGTATCGTTTGCATTCAAATGCAAAGTATGGTTAGTAAATGGTTTTGGCTCTTCCACGTAACCTATGGGTTGTTTATCGGCTT
>CAJCJB010000390.1 GCA_903970545.1 Candidatus Saccharimonadota bacterium
CCCTGATTACCACCTTTATGATACCCGTATACGGCTATGCCTGCGTTAATAGCACCTGCACTGGTTCCACAAACTCCAGTTATATTAAATATATCTTCTTCAAAAAGTTTTTCTAATACACCCCAAGTAAAGGCTCCGTGAGAGCCACCGCCTTGCAAGGCAAGAGTTATTTCTTTCTTATTTTTCATTTTACTGTTTTTTATTGTGCAGTCCAACCACCATCAATAGAAAGTGCCGCACCTGTTATCATTTTCGCATTGCTACTTGATAGAAAAAGAGCTAAAGCCGCTATAGCTTCGATATCTACAAATTCTTTAATGGCTTGTGGAGCTAACATAACATCACTTACTACTTTTTCTTTTGATAAGCCATGAGCTTTTGCCTGATCAGCAATTTGTTTATCTACCAAGGGTGTTTTTACATAGCCGGGGCAAATAGAATTTGCCGTTATTCCAAAGGTTGCTCCTTCTAATGCCAATACTTTAGTAAGTCCTACCAAACCATGTTTTGCCGCAACATAAGCTGATTTAAATTCAGACGCTACCAAACCATGTGCCGAGGCAATGTTAATGATTCTTCCAAATTTTTGCTTTTTCATTCCTTGCCAAACTGCTTTTGAGGTATGAAACGAAGCAGAAAGATTGATGCCAATAATGGCATCCCACGTAGCATTCGGGAAGTCTTCAATTGGCGCAACGTGCTGAATTCCGGCATCATTTATCAGTACATCAATACTGCCAAATTTCTTTTCTCCTTCTGTAACCATCGCATCTATTTCATCTGCCTTAAGTACATTAGCTGAAGAATATAATGTCTTTACTTTAAACTCTTTTGCTACATCAGCTGCAATACTTGAACCATCTTTCTCGAGTCCATTAAATATAATGTTATGTCCTTCTTTAGCAAATGCTTTCGCTAAGCCAAGCCCTATTCCGCTTGTGCTGCCCGTTATTAAAACGGTTAATATTTTTTTATGGGTATTGGTGCTCTTTTTCACTTTGTTTTTTTTCATTGGATTACTTTATTTAAATAGGTTTAGTGTAAATTAGTTGCTTTGCAAAGCAACATCCGTTGATAGTAAAATGTGTTACACAACTTTTGATAAAGATTACATAACTCACACATTTTTCTACGCTCACCGATTATTAATTATTTCTTGCATTTTGTTGGGTATTGTAAAAACAAAACCCCTGTAAATATTATACTTACAGGGGGTTGCTATTTTTTGATCTTAGAGTAATATGCAAGGGCTTACTGCTGGTGTTAAAACTGTTACCCTTTCAGTACAAGCTTGCCTCTCTTATTTAAGATTGCTTCTAACTCATCTGAACCACAGATCCTCAACTTTTTGCACACCTTGAAAGCTTCCTGATAGAAATATTGCACACCAATATTGCACACCTGATGTATTTTCCAGAGCATAAAAAAAGCCTCTCGTGTCTGAGAGGCTTGATTTTGCTGGTACCGCCTATTGCTTGAAGCTCGAACTTTTTTTATGAAGGGGGTTAAGGGTTAGCATATACTTTTACATACCCATTCCATAACCGTAATCTGTATCCGGTTTTTGCGTAGGTTTTTGTTCAGGAGCTTGTTTAAGGGTATCGGGTTTCTGCTGCTGTTCTTTGGTTCGGGTTTGCTCTTTACCGGTATCTCGTAAAGACTTTCTCTGCTCGTATTCTTTATTAATATAAGCGATACGCTCTTCTATTGTTCCGTCGCGCATAATAAGATGCTTTTCCAGTTCTTTGCCGGAGCCTTCGTACTTATAGTTTGCATCAAAGTGGTCGCAGCACTTCGTTTTAAAGTCCTCACGGCTGAACAGTTTTTTGCTGTTAACTAAGGGCGATAGTTTTATTTCCTTGCTTTTGTCCTTGCGGCTTACGATGATGTGTACATGGGTGTTGTCGCCGGGCATGATTTCTCCCTGTTTGGCTTTGCCTTGCTTTACTTCTTCGTCCGTTCCTTTATAGTATCTGTTTTCTTCCAACTTGGCGTAATAAACAAGGTCTTTACCTTGTACGTTCTTGGGGCTGCCGTCTTTCTTATTAAAGTTCTGCGCGTATATGTCCATCGTGTCCCGAACGTATGCCTTTAACCGTTCCTTGTCATTTTTGATGTGTTCCATTTCATCGGGACGGGGAGCTACGACCAGACTGTAAAACTTGGCTTCGTTCTTTTCGATGTTCGGGCAGTTATTGTCTATGCTTCTAATAACTTCTATACTGCTGATCCGGTCTTTGTCATGGTTAAAGTATAGCTCCTTTTCCAAGCCTTTGTCTTTATCTTCCTTGCTTAAATAGTTTACTAAGGCGGTACAGCTTCCGGCATTATTGTATTCGGTTTTGCCGTGCTTTTTTGGGTTGATTACTTTTACGAACATAGACCCTTTCCTTAGCCAAAAACTTTTTTACTTAGCTTGACTTCGATGGTTTCTTTGATGGTTTTTTGCTCTGCCAGTAAACTGTTAAAAGCATCTGTTAAATTATTAACGGCAGTAATTAATGTATTCCGTTCTTTTCTGTTTTCTGCAAGTATTTTTTGCTGCTCTTCTTTTAATTCGCTTATCTCTTTTTGGTGGTTACTTTTTAAAAGGTTTGCGTGTGCAGTTACATTTTTCATCACTTCATTGAAGCGTTCGGCGGTAGGTAATATCTTTATGGTATCGTCCAGTTGCCGGCTTATAATAATCAGGTGTTCTAACAAGGGATTAAGTTTTTCCTGCTCCTGCGTTCTGATAAAAGCGACAACTTGTCCGATGTGTTTATCCAGTTCTTTTATCGCTTTATAAGGACTTTCATTCTCCGCTTCACCTGGATTTATACCTGTTTTTTTGAAGTACATGATACAGTGGTGTACCAGTTCTCCTAAGTCTAAATCATGTGTTTGAGAGAGCTTCTTTGCTTCCTTGTGGGTGTTTTCATCTATGGCTATTGTCGGCATATTATGTGTTTTTTTATAAGTGTAATTATATAGTTTAAATCAGTAAATCAATTTGTTATATATCATGTTATAACATCGTAGTGATGATATTATAAGGTATAAAAAATGTATTGCATTGATAAATAAATTTTTAAGTGATACAAGCAGCTAATGGAACAGGAAAATCCTGTTCCTGCTTGCTATTTTTTCTCTCCTTTTTTTCGCGGTTTCGATTCGTAGGGAACTTGGAGTTTTATTTTTACGCGCTGCACCTTTTAAGTGCTTTTACTACGTACTTTTTTATCCCTGCATACCCCTTTTATATCCCCTGCTTTTTTATTCCCTATTGCCTTTCCTTGTGTTTTTTTACAAAGGTCGACGTTATTGCTTGTTCTGAAATTCCTTTATTATATGGCGATACAGAGGATTAAACAAAAATAGTAAATTATTTTTTCATCTGTCTGTTTTGACTATTTCTTTTTAATTTTTTCCATTGCAAAAAATAATTGAAAGCGGAATGCTTATTTGTTGTATGAAAATATTTTTTCATTACATAAGCATCGTAATAAATACAGAAAGGATTTTTTAAATATGCTTTTTGCTAACCATGTTTGGAAGCAATTATTGTGCCGTTGCAAAAAGCAGTTTCATGCGGAATTATAATTTGTTGCCTACGACAAAGCAATGGGGAATAAATGTTTGAGTTAGCTTGAACTGTCAGTAAATACAGGTATTTCCATGCTATTATCGGTTTTTGATTGATTATTTTTGTATATAAATATTACAAATATGAATTACACAAGAGAAGAACTGTACCACAAAACTTTAGTGCAATTATGTATGCTACTTGGCATATCTAAAAGTGAGTATCTGAATTTTAAATACTCAAAAGAACAGTTGGTTGAATTTATACTAACGCCTTTAAATTAAATTATATTATATGCAAACCATTTTAATCAGCAAGAAAATATACGAGGTGAATTTTCAAACCTATGTGGAAGAAGTCATTAAAAGAAACAGCCTAAACTACAAACACCTAAAGCCCCAACAGATACGTTTTTTAACTTATCCTTTCATTACCTCTGTGTTTTGGGCTAAACGGAAAGGTAAGCGGGTAACAAAAGGAAATATTTACTTATACTATAATACCAAGTACAAGCAATTTACTTTAACCTTAAACTAATGAAAACGAAATACATTTTTGTAAGCCTTGAAATAAGGAACGGAGTATATGAGTATATTTCACATACTGTACATGAAATTCCTAAAGACAAAAACACGTTGGAGTTTGGCGATAACTACGCCAAGACCTTTTATGTGGATGAAAACAAACCCTTTCAGGATGAAGAGGGGTATTATTTCTATGGTGGTGAAGTTGCCGTTAAGCTCAGTCTTGCAGAAGAAATAACCAAACGGGAATATGAGGTATTAATGAAGTTTCAGTATAAATAACTATACATATAAATAAAACAGTACCATTTTTTAACCCTATTTTTTTCTCCGCATCCTGCGGATAGTCTAATACACTATATAGTATAAGTCCTTATGTTTTGCAGGGGCTTTTTTGCGCCTGCATCGCACACCTGATGGTTTGGCAGCGTTCACCGATGGAATTTTAAAAATTGCTTTTCGCTTCGGTGTTCGAGTTACACACCGAAGCGAAAAGCAGGGAGTGGAATGAATGTTTATTTAAAAACAAAAAAGCCGCCCCTTTTTATAGAGAACGGCTTTTATGGTTTATTGTTATCTAAACGGTTACTTAATCAACACCATTTTATTGGTTTTAATTTTAACCCCATCTACAACAAGCGTGCAAAACATCATGGCTTGGTCTAAACTGCCAGCATTTACGGTAATGTTGTTTTCGCCTTGTTGCACAGCGTAGCGCGCAATTTCATTACCTACCATATCGGTAATAACAATGTACGCGTTTTGTGTTTTTTCTACTATGGTGGCTTGTACAACGGTACTTTCTTTAAACGGGTTTGGCGAATTATACAACGTGCTTGCCGATATTGTAGTATTGGCGTTTACAGGTGCAATTTGTGTAGTACGTGCAGCGGCTTGTGTATTTGTATTTAATTGAGGAAAAGGCTGTATGTAAGGTATGTACTTAGATTTACCAATTGTACTTAATAACGTATTTGCTTTTAAGTAGGCAAGCCTGTCGCTGCTATCGGCAGCAATAGTTTGTACGGTATTTAAAACAGAAGTGTTCTGCATCAGTTGTACAGGAGGTACACTTAGGTTCTGTACTAAAATAGTGCATAGGTTTACATAATTGCTTTGCCCTTCCTGACTGGCAACCTGTGCCAAAGCACTTGCCGCCATAGCAGAATCTTGCAAACTTAAAGCGGTTTCAACCTGCGACCTTGGGGGTAGTTCCATTGCTTTTGTTTTCATCAACGTATAACCTTGCTGTACATTAGCCGGAACGCTATCACGCAAATAGGTTCTTATCAAATCATTCAGCAATAAATGGCGGCTTGAAAAAATACCACCCATTACCGCAGTCAAAGAATCTATTTTACAGGTTCCTGTTTGCAAAGCAGCTACTTGTGTTTTAATACCGGATGAAAGATTAGAAGCAGTAAGTACATTATTCACATCGTTCGGTAACGGTGAACACGCCGTTACTATTTGCGTAATATCAGCCGCAGGGTAATTGCTGTTGATATACGCTTTTAAAACCCCGTTACTGATATAAGGTACTGCCTGCGTTAAACTGTTTAATACAGCCTGATGATTGTTATTGCCGCTTACCAGTGCCATTAAACTGGTGGTACTCCCTCCGTCAATAAGGGCAGCTAAACTATCGTAGGTTGCTTTATAAGCATCTGCCTGACTTTGCATAGCTGCCATTGGGTTACTTGTTCTGTATCCGCTGCCATTCGTGTATGGATTGGAAGAACAGTTTATATTACCTACAGTATAAGAAGTAACACCCGTCAAACCATGCGTAGTCTCAGGGTTTGGGTAATAGGAAGTAGAAGTGCAGGTACTTGTTCCCGAAGGACAATAATAGACATAGTTAGAGTTATAAGCTTTTGTAATCGTATCAATATAAAAATCATACGCACCTGATGTATGACTGAAATTATTACCACCTACTGTCGGGTAGTTTCCATTGCCATCTCCCTGTGCATATTGGATACCTGCACGGTGTGCTGAGTCTAAAGCTCCGATACCTACATTGGAAGAAGAACGGTATCCCGGCACATAAATATCTGCCGAACTAATAGTAGTAGGACTAAAGGTATTACATACATAAATTAACCCACTATTATTAGGTGTTCCGGTTGAACTGAAATTGTAATTTATATATTGAGCCTGATTGCCCACATGCAGATGGTCATAGGTATTATTCCAAATAGCATTAGCATTTGAACCCGAATTATTGACTACCATACCGTATAATTTATTGCTTGGTGTGGCAGAGCCAAACTTTGTACAATTATTGCTTGTCACATTATAGCCCGTACAATTATCTAAATATAAACCATAAGTGTTTGGTGTTGTAGAAGTAGTTTGATATATCTTAAAAGTATCACTTTCTATAACCGCATTATTTACTGTAGCCGCATAGATACCGTAATAATTATTCAGGAAATTACTGTTAGTGGCTGAAAAGGTAGCTGCATTGCCAAACACATCCACACTGTAAATACCATAGTCAAAATTACTAAAACTGCTGCGCACATAAGGAGTGCCTCCGCTTACCTGTTCCACATTATAAGCTGAATTTACCGTGTATAAACCCGTATCGCTATATGCAGCAGAAACCGTATCTACAAATGCACAGGCTTCTATCGGGAAGATGTTATGGGGTGTATAAACATACATACCTACAAAATAGTGGGTGTGTTGTGTATGCGTTAACAGGGTGGTATTTTTAAAGGTACACTCATACAATTTGGCTATGGCAGTTACGGCTGTTGAACTATTATAGGAGTAAAAAACAGCATGACGCTGGTTGTTTAAAAACTTCACACCTGAACATTGTACAATTCCACCGCCTTGTCCGCCACTATTGGATTGACTAAAATCGCCGGAAGGAATAGTTGTATAAGCTGGTCTTGGTGTTATAGCAGATAACCAAGTGGAATCATAACCTGCCAATACACCCACGTAGGCATTTTCTATAACGGTAGTGCCACTCGTAGCCTGTAACCAACCCTGATAGGTGGAACTTTGTGTAGAACCGGGGCTGCCCCATACCTGCACACCGGGCCACATATCGGTTGAACAACCGCTTTTAACGGTAAGGGTGCAGTTATTTAATATCAACTTGCCGCCATTTTTACTGCTATATCCGTTCTCTATAATTAAACGTGCCTGCGGAGAGAATTGTATCGTCATGCTGTCAATCGTTATCGTCATACCTGCGGGTATGCGCAGTTCTTCGCCTATGGTTACGGTATGTGTTAAGTTGGTAGATAGTGCCATTGGGTTTCTTGGGGTAGTTGTATTGGTATTTACTCCCCATGTTTGGGTAGTGGATGTGTTTGTCCATGTGGATACTGCCGTACCTGCTGAATAAGTTACTTTATCATAGGGCTGATAGAACAAGCAACAGGCTTCGCAAGCAGGGGCATTGCAGGTTAAATCAAACTGTGTGCCGTAAACCTCCTGGTCTATTTGGTCGGGGAGCATATATACAGGAAAGTTGGGATAATTCTCGGCGGGGTAATTTCTTTGATTAAGTGATGTTACAGCCAACACTCCAGTGGTAAGAGAG
>CAJCJB010000391.1 GCA_903970545.1 Candidatus Saccharimonadota bacterium
TGGGTGTTCTACGATAAAGAGGGATATAAAACAAATTCTTATTTTGTTAGCAATAATAAAAAAACAGGGCCCGCCGTATACTATTACAAAAGCGGGAGAGTATCGTCGGAAGAAAATTACGAAAACAATGTAAGAGAAGGTCGTGCTATTGAATACTATGAAAACGGCACTATAAAATGGCAGGGTAATTACAGCAGAAAAAAACTCGACGGCGAAAGCCTGCTCTATTATAACAATGGCAAACTGAAATGGGCCGGTATGTATAAGGAGGGAAGGATGAGTGGTGTGCGATTGTGCTATACCGAATTTGGAACACTATGCGATGGCTTGTTTGTAATACGCGATGAACATAATCTGTTGGAAAGAGAAGGAATGTGTATAGCCGGAAAGCCCGAAGGAGAAGTGAAACTATATAATAACGGCAAGCTTGTTAAAACTGTTATGTTTAAAAATGGTAAGCCTGATGGCTTAATGCATCGCTATAAAAACGATAAGATAGTTTCAACAGAGTTGTATAAGAACGGGAAATTTAAAAAAGATATTACAGGAGAACCCGAAGGGAATTAACAATTAATCTTAAAACAAATGCAAAGCAATTATTTAGAAAGTGCCAAAAAGCAATTTGAGTATTACAAAACACTTGGCGAAAAAACATTCGACCAACTAAACGAAGAGCAACTCTTTTGGAAATATAACGAAGAGAGTAATAGCATTGCTACGATTGTAAAACACCTGGCGGGCAACATGCTATCGCGCTGGACGGATTTTTTAACGACAGACGGAGAGAAAGAAACGCGCAATCGCGAAAAAGAATTTGAAAACGATGTAAAAGATAAGCAAGCCTTACTGGTTATATGGAAAAAGGGTTGGGATTGTTTGTTTAATGCCTTGAACTCCATTAATGAAAGTAATTTTAATACTCTCATCTATATCCGCAATCAGGAACACACTATTGTTGATGCCGTAAACAGACAGTTGTGTCATTACGCATATCATGTGGGTCAAATTGTATTTATAGGTAAAATGGTGATGGATACCAAATGGACTTCTTTATCTATCCCTCGCGGAAAATCAAACGAGTATAATAATGAGAAGTTTGCAAAGCCAAAACATAAAGGGCATTTCTCTGACGATTATATTAATAAAGACAAGAAATAAATTATCATGAAAACAAAAGCAATTAAACACATTTTTACTCCTCCGCCCTTCCACATGGTGGGTGATGGTTTTAGAGTACATAACTTTTTTCCACACTTGCCGGAAATTGGCAAGCAGGGCATGAGTCCGTTTTTTCTGTTGGATTATAATTCAAAGGTAATGCTTTCACCTACCGATAAACCAAGAGGCGTGGGTGTGCACCCGCACAGAGGTTTTGAAACGGTTACGATTGCCTATCATGGCAAAGTTGCTCACCACGATAGCGCAGGCAACAGTGGTATAATTGAAGAAGGCGATGTGCAATGGATGACTGCCGCATCGGGTGTATTACATAAAGAATATCACGAAAAAGAATTCAGCAAGAAGGGTGGTGCATTTCAAATGGTGCAGCTTTGGGTAAACCTGCCTGCCAAACATAAAATGAGCAAGCCCAAATATCAGGAGATAACCAACAAACAAATGCCTAAATATGAACTGCCAAACAATGGCGGACATATTGATATTATTGCCGGAGAGTTTAATGGGTTAAAAGGACCTGCTTATACGTTTACGCCTATTGAAATGTATAATGCGAAACTAAAAAAGGGTGCGACTATAAAACTAAATTTCCCCGAGCATTATAATACAGGCATATTGATGGTAGAAGGAAACGCAACTATTAATGAAACCGAAAAAGCACCTGCCGATCATTTTGTTTACTTTAAAAACGAAGGCGAGGAAATAACCGTTACTGCAAATGAAGATAGTGTGTTGTTAGTGTTGAGTGGAGAACCTATTAAAGAACCTATTGCAGCACACGGTCCCTTCCTGATGAATAACATGCAGGAAATTCAGCAAGCTATGATAGACTTTAATGATGGTAAGTTTGGGGAGTTAGCGGATTAAGGATATATGTGCATTTGTCATTTCGAAGGAGATGCGACTGAGAAATCTATTCCCTTTAGATTTCTCCCTCTGGTCGAAATGACAGATTATTTAAATTCTTTAGGGTAAGCTGTAAAATCGTTTTCCATCTTTTTGTTAAAGACGTCTTTCCATTTATTTACGTTTGCTTTTAAATGCAATACGCCGCAGGTAGGAATATTGTCTGCATAAGAATCGGATACCTCGTTAAAGAAGTTGGTAAGTCCTGGATTATGCCCAAACAAAATAGCATTACTAACACTATCAGGTATTTGATTTACTATCCCTCTTAAATTCTTAATAGTTGCTTCGTACACTTTTTTCTTAATGATTAGTTTTTCAGCATCGTACTTAAAGGCATTGGCGAAAATAAGTGCGGTTGAATAGGCGCGTATAGCAGGACTGGTAATCCAATAATCGGGTACTTCCATTTTTTTAAGAAGCTGTTTAGATAACGCCCTTGCATCGGCATAGCCGCTCTCACCTAAAGGACGGTGCAAATCTTCGAGGTTATCGTTTCCCCAATCAGATTTTGCGTGGCGTACAATAGTTAGTGTTTTCATATTACAAACATACAAAAAACATTTTAAAAGCTTGGGGCGTTCCGGCGGTTTGGCGTTGCGCCCCCGAGGTTTGAGGTTACGCCCTTAAGTTTTATCATTCTGCCCCCGAGTTTTACCGTTGCGCCCCCAAGTTTTGACATTCCGCCCTCAAGTTTTAACGTTACGCCCCTGAATTTTGACGTTGCGCCCCCAAGTTTTATGGTTACGCCCCTAAGTTTTGACGTTACGCCCCTAAGTTTTATGGTTGCGCCCCCTTACTTTACCATTGCGCCCCTTTATTCGTAAAAAAAGGCACTGAATTGTGCCTTAGTG
>CAJCJB010000392.1 GCA_903970545.1 Candidatus Saccharimonadota bacterium
CGGCAATATCCCTTGCATCGGCCGCACCAATAGTACGTGTGTTTACATTACCCTCGGCGGTGCGGGCAGTGGCTACTCTGTTTTGGGCTGCTGTAATAGTAGCCGAAGGAATAGTTACCACTCCGTTTCCGGGCGGTGTACTTATGGCGATATAAAACGCCAAAGCATCGGTTAATAGTTGAGATACGTTGTCATCATAATAGAAGATGGCATTAACGTGTTTTTGTTTTTTCATGGTTTTTGTTTTTTAGGTTAGTATTAATTTTAATTAAATAAGTAACTTCAAAAACCGTGCCAAACATTTGTAAATCAGTTTCTTAAATAAAGTTAAACATGCAGGCAAACATGTAGCAGGATGAGAGGTTTTGTTATTTTATAGGGAATAAATATTTATGCGAAAAACTTACACAAGCATAAGGAAAAATATATTTTGTAGTTTTAGGAAATGAAAAATTTCTTAATCATATCCCTACTTATTTTTATTTTTTTCTTTCGATGTTCAAATAAAAAAAATAATGACTATGAATTATTTTTTAATGAAAATAAGCAACAATTTCAAGAAGTAATCAATATTGTTAATGATAGTAAGTATTTAATAGATTCGTTGAACACTATAAATATAATTGATTGTAAGAAAAACAAGAGGTTTTTAAAATGTGATTATTGCGCTAATGAAAAGCTACAGAAGCTTTTTAAACAACTAAATTTATATGGCGTAAGAATAACTAAAGGAGATGAAGATTGTGGAGTAAAGAATAAATATAATGAGTATGAAATTTTATTAAATGCTCAAAATGTGAGCTTTATTTTCTCACATTGCGAATATTCTTATACCTCACGCTCCAGTACAAACATTCTAAAAAAAGAGATTGATAAAAACTGGACAATACTAATAGAGTTATAACGTAAATCCTTTGCTGTAAACATTCCCCCTTTGAAGGGGGATAAAGGGGGATGTAAAAAATAAAAACATCCCCCGCTTTGCAAGCACCCCCTTTAAAGGGGGAATAAGAACTTACTTAATTTTTTTGGCAGAGAGGTAAATTACTTTTTTGGTTTCGAAAAACTCTTCGGTAAAATGTTCTTTCAGTTCGTTTATCCGCACCTTGTTGCCAAAGGGTTTCAGCTCTTGGGTTAAATCTCCGCCCTTTAAATAAAAGATACCGTTTTGTATGTTATTAAAACTTTTAGGCGAAAAAGATTTACGCACCCATACTACAAAAGGTGTTAACTCGGTAACGGCACGACTCACCACAAAATCAAAGGTATTGGTAAGTTCTTCGGCACGTATTTGTTGTGCGGTTACATTTTGCAAACCCAAAGCAGCAACCACTTCTTTTACCACCGTAATTTTCTTGCCTATAGAATCTACCAAATGAAAATGTGCTTTAGGAAATAAGATAGCCAACGGTATGCCCGGAAAGCCTCCGCCTGTGCCTACATCAAGCACCTGTGTATTATCAGCAAACGAAATTATTTTGGCAATGCCTAAAGAATGCAATACATGGTGCAGGTATAGCTGTTCAATATCTTTGCGGGAAATCACATTTATTTTTTCGTTCCACTCTTTATATACAGTTTCCAACTGAATGAATTGCTCTTTTTGCTTTGGGGTTAAAGCCGGAAAATAGTGGAAGATAATTTCTGCGCCTTGCACGGTTTAAAATCTTTTTTGACGTTGGGCAATGGTAAGCAATAAATCTTTAGACCTGAAAAGTCTGGTCTTTACCGTATTTACAGGTAAATCTAGTTTGGCTGCAATTTCATCATGCGTTAACTCTTCAAGATAATACAGCTCAACAATCTCGCGGTTTTTTGGTTTTAATTTATCAATAACAATACGTACCCTATCAATCGTTTGTTTTCTGATAAGGGTTTCTTCGGGGTTTAATTCTTTTCCTTTTATATAAGCAGAAAAATTTTCGCTACTGTCACTCTCCACCGGCTTATCCATAGATAGTGTGCCTTTATACATTTTGTTGGCCCGTATAAAATCAATGGCATTATTAGAAGCAATTTTAAATACCCAGGTACTAAAAGCACATACCGGAGAATATTTTTCTAAATTAATAAAGGCTTTTCCAAAGGCTTCCATGGTAAGGTCTTCGGCATTATCGGCATTATTATTCATCATACGCAACAGCATATAATAAACAGGCTCCCAATAACGCTTCATCAATTCATCGTAAGCCTTTTGGTCATCCTCCTTTAATGCACGACGCACCAAAGCCATATCATATATTGCCTTAGTAGAAAACTGATGATCGTCGCTTAATTTTTCCATTTACGTGTTTTTATAAAACGCTTTTGCCAATGCCACATAGGATACAAGAACAATAACAAAAACTCAAATAATAAAAAGCCTGCCAGTAAATCTTTCTCTTCTAATTTTTTGGCTGCTTTATGATACACAAGTGCCTGAATACTACTTTTAATTACAAAAATAGAAGCAGTAATAAGTATCAAATCGAACTTAAATAAAGACACCACAAACAACATGCAAAATAAATAATTGCCTATGTGTAGTATTCCTAAACGATTTCTGGACGCACCCGTATATAAAGAAGAAGTGCTTAAGTGGCGGGATTTCTGCTGGTTCCACTCATTAAATGTTTTGGCAGGAAGGGAATAAGTAAGGCTGTCTTTACTTATAATAA
>CAJCJB010000393.1 GCA_903970545.1 Candidatus Saccharimonadota bacterium
ATGCCTCCACCACCTGTACCACCCACTGCAACAACAGAAGTAGCATTAAATGATGAGGTGCCACCAGTACCGCCAGTACCGCCTGCAACACCTGCCCCCCCTGCACCCACAACTACATTATAATTATTTCCGGCCGTAACAGCAATCACACTTTGTGCAAAAGAACCACCACCACCACCACAAGCATCCGAAATATAACCACTACTTCCTATAGCCACGCCACCACCGGCACCACCACCGCCCCAGCACTGCACAGTAACAGAGGTTACACCGGCAGGACATGTCCAAACGGTAGTACCAACCGTACTAATAGTTGTGCAGGTTTGCGCTTTGCTATTTGCACAAAAAGCAACAAGTATAAATACTGTAAAAAGGTATGTGAATTTATTTTTCATTTTTTACACCTAATATCTAAACAAGTTAAGGCTTCGTGGTAATATATTCTTCTTTTTTTATAGGTTGTTTTTTTTCTTTAATGATATCTCCCGATTGGTTTGACTCGCTATGTTCTGCGTCCCTTTTCCTTTTGTTTCTAGTTAAGTTTGTAAACATTGGAATCGAATCGCCCTTTATTTCGCTGTATCTATTTAATTTTCTGGTGGTATTTACATTACTTTGAGCTTTAATACTAACAGAAAAAAACATAAGC
The DNA here is from genome assembly GCA_903970545.1 of Candidatus Saccharimonadota bacterium. GTDB lineage: Bacteria > Bacteroidota > Bacteroidia > B-17B0 > Aurantibacillaceae > PALSA-968. Next base: position 650 of record CAJCJB010000393.1, read on the forward strand.
AATACAATATATATAAAACCCATTTTATTAGTTATTAAAAATTGTTTGTCAGTTTTCATGCTAAAAATTAATGCTAAGATAATATTAAATTAACATAGAAACGAAAAAAAGTAAATTATTTTTATTAACTAAGGCCTTTTTGAAATTAGCACCTTGATAATGAGAAGAATAGAAATTAATTTGAAAATAAATATACTATTACAAATATACCTGCGTTTGAGGAAAATATAACACGCGCTATTTAAAAAATAAGATTGCATGATTACACTACTAACAGTTTAAGCACCAGTCTTACTCTTAAAATAAAGAATAAAAGACTAACAAGCCTTAAACACCCCTAAATCCTTTCCTTAAAAAAAATACTTTACAGTAAAGTAATTTTAAAAGCTTCTCTTGTCGGCTCAATACTTCACTAAAGAAGAACGAACCGAAAACATTTCAATCAATTATTTATTAAAAAAACAAATCATGAAAGCAAACAATCAAATAGCACATATATCTTTTGGCTTTGAAAGTTTAGATGAAGCCGGAATATGCACCGAAGCCGACGGCATGGTTAGCGGACTAACCGGAAACCTATACATAACTGTAGTACCTATAGCTATTGGCCCGGTGGGTACAGCAGGTACCATACAATACCAAACGGCCGCTTTGCGCGCGTTGTTATCGCAAAGGGCAGCGGGCAACAAAGCTATAACACTTAGCAAACAAATAAGTGCTGCGGCAACCGCACTGATGTTATCTTTAATTGCTGATGGGCATAGTGTGCAAGACCAGGCAAATGTTATTGCCGCAGGCAACATCGTGCTGGCTCAAAAAATTATCAGCAGTACCGGCTATAAACTAAGTAAAACAAAAGCACCTAAACTGCATAGTTTTGATGCTATCAGCAATGCCATAGGCTCAATTTATGCACACAACCCTAAAGCAAAAAAAGGAGTAGAGGCTCATTTATGGAGAGTTGGTATCACTACTGCCAAAGGTATTTTACCAACAATTACCAAACTATATGTTACTACCGAGGCTTCTATTATTATAAATAGTTTACCAAGCGCAAGCATTGTAGGTATACAGCATGCCAGTGTGGTATCTGCTAAAACAACCAAAATAATAAGCGGTATTTCTCTCCCGGCTAAAAAAGCTACACCTGTGGCTGCAAGCAAAGGGCATCATCCGGTGTATAGCTGGACTACGGCAGACCCTTATAGTTGGACAGATTGTCTTTATCCGGTAGTTCTCTAAGTGGGAACATAAAAGTGCGCCTAAAGTAGCAGAAACCAACTCCTAACAATAGGAGTTGGTTTCTTAGCTTAGAAAGTGTTTTTCAGATGTAGAAAACAGTTTCTAAGAATAGAAAAAAGTTTCTGAGAACAGAAGTTAGGTTTTAAAAATATAAGTAAGCTTTTATGCGTAGAAAATACTTTCTAAACATGGAAAATGGTTTCCAAATGTGGGAAACGGTTTTCAAGCATAGAAATTGGTTTCTAATTACAGAATTAAGTTTCTAACCATAGAAGCTGGTTTCTGATAGCAGAAGTTAGAATCTGATAATATGGAGTGGTTTTTTTAAGCTTTGCGGGTGGCTTTCTATGGCTGGCGAATGATTTCTTTCTAAAACAAAAAACGCCTCTGCTAAACTGCAGAGGCGTTTTAGCTATAGTGTATATATAACTGATTACATAGTAATAGTAGAGTTTGGATTTACCGTAATGTCTCTTATACCTGTAATGGATATACTGCCGTTAATAGTACCCGGACCATCTCCATTACCCACCAACATACGCCCACCTTGGTTAATACCTACAGTACCTGTAACCTGACCATTTTTAACTACCTTCATGCTTCCGCCGGTATTAATAACAACACCTCCGGTCACTTGTCCGCCACCTCTGGCAACAATAATTCCATCAGCAGTTACATTTACAGGTGTCGGAGGGCTTATCTGAGCATTTTGGTCAACAATTACTTTCCCTCCGTTAATGGTTATAGCACCCGAAACTACTGTGCTGGCCCCTGTTATGGTATAAATATCACCTACATTGGCCGTTATAGGGTTTGAAGAAGATGAACTGATAGTTTGAATGGTTCCTGGCACTGCTACGGCTACATTAGAAGCTACATAATTTCCATTAGCATCCTCAGTAGTACTAATTGTAAATGTAACAGCTTCATTAATGGTAAAGTTTGTACTAGTAAAACTAGAATCTGATACATACAATACCTCTCCTGTTTCGTCAACAGTTACAGTTCCTTGATAAAGTTCTTTTCCGGTTGTTAAAAAAGATGATACGACTCCTGTTGCCATAATTTTAAGTTTTAATTGGTTTGCCCAAATATATATACTGTAATTTTAAAAAACAAATTATGTGTTGCTTTAAGTGTAGTTTTAATTTAAAGTTTTATGTAGCATTATAAATATTATATATATATTAGGGTTTTGAAAACAGGGTTATGAGGTGGTTTAAATGTGTGTGTTTTATTGTAGTTTTTAACATCTTTTCCGACTATGCACAAGATAAAAAATTAGATAGCCTTATTTCTGTTTATACTAAGGCTGAATCGGATACGGATAGAATAACTAAGTATGGTGATATTGGCACCTATCTGATAGATAAAGGCAGGTGTAACGAAGCTTTACCTTATTTTACAAAAATTATACAGACGTTTTCTAAGCTCTATCCCAAAAGAGGTATTGATGCCAAAAATAAGATTGCCTTTATCTATATTCAATCAGAAAAATATGATAAGGCAGATAGTTTGTCTAACGAAATGATACGAGAAAGTACACAGATGAATTATCCTAAGGGAGTAGGTTTAGCAAACCGCAATTTAGGTTTACTAAATACCTTTCAGGGCAACTATAAGGAGGCTGTAACCTATCATTTAAAAGCCCTGAAAATATGGGAGGATACCAAAAACCAAAAAATGACCTCTGTAAGCAATTCCGATTTAGGGATTGTTTTTTATTATCAGTCAAATTACGAAAAAGCTGCTTTTTTTTGGGAAAACTCCCTAAAATTAAAATCAGATACAAACGCTTCAGATTATATCATTGACATGGGTAATTTGAGCTCTGTATATGTAGATATGGGTAACTATGATAAAGCAAGTACCTATTTAAAAAAGGTACTCAGGTACTATTCATCTGATAAAAAATCGGACAGGTATGCAGGCGCCTTACTTGGTTTAGCAAATATAGAGTATAAAAGAAAAAACTATCAGCAGACAATTAGTTATTATACCGAAGTGATAAAAATTAGAGAAGAAGGTAATGGACGCAATACTGATTTAGCTGCTACTTACCTGAATATAGCCACCATATATCAGGAAACAGGCAAACCAAAAGAAGCCTTGGAGTATGTGTTAAAAGGCTATCAAAAAGCTATAGAATCTGGAGATAAACACGAGTTGTTGCATGCTTATACCAACCTGAGTTCTGTTTATTCTAAGAGTGGTAATTTTGAAAAGGCTTTTGAATTTTCTGAAATGTATAACGAACTTAAAGATACTCTTAGCAATATAGATAGTAAAAAACAAATTAATGAACTGGATAAAAAATACCAGACTGAAAAGAAAGAAAAGGATAATCAGATTTTAAGTAAACAACTGGAGATACAGAAAATACAGGGCAAGCAACAAAAAATATTTCTGATTATTTCGGGTGTGGTGTTGGTATTAATATGTATTCTATCTATTGTGTTATTTAACCAAAACAAGCAAAAGCGCCGGGCTAATGTTAAACTGGAGATAAAAAATAAAATTATTGAAGAACAACACCGAGATATTATTGATAGTATTAATTATGCCAAACGTATACAACAGGCTGTACTTAAAGAAGAAGAGCATGTAAGTAAACATTTGCCACCACACTTTATTTTGTTTAAACCCAAAGATATTGTAAGCGGAGATTTTTATTGGGCTTTAGAAAAAGGTGAGTATTTATACGTTACTGCTGCCGATTGCACAGGACATGGTGTACCTGGTGCATTTTTAACCATGTTGGGCATCTCTTACCTAAATGAAATAAATGCCCGCGAAGAGGTTCTTACGCCAGCCGAAATATTAGACCAGCTTCGCACCAAAATAGTAAACGAGTTAAGCAAACATGGCACCACCAAAGATGGCATGGATATCTCTTTAATGCGTATGCATTTAAAAACAAGAGAAATTATGTGGGCAGGTGCTTTTAACCCCCTGTGGTATATTGAAAGTGGAGTTTTAAAAGAAATAAAAGCCGATAAACAAC